>NZ_JAKRFW010000010.1:0-115544 GCF_022347905.1 Pseudoalteromonas sp. Of11M-6
TTTGCTCTACGGGCAATATCCTCGTTGAGTACCCGCATAAACCAACTAATATCAGCCAGTCTTTGTCTGTATTTGGTAACATATTCACTGAGTATCAACAGAGGAGCAGCACTGACATCCACAGTTATCTGCTCACCATGGTTATGACAGTTTCGACTTAGCATTGCACAAAATTGTTCATTATTCGTATCAAAAGCGCTTCTAAAATAAGGTAGCTGTTGGTGTTTACGTATTTCTCGACACTAAAACTAGTGTATCGCGCACGGCAACGGGGAATACTGCGCCCTAGGCTATTAATGCGGTAATGGTGTCTGCATGTGCTTGTTCAAATTGAATCTTAAACTAACTACGTGGCGTGTTAAAAAATATTTAAACTTGTTTTGTTTTATTTGAATTTGTTATGTGTTAGGTTTGCAATGCCTTAAATTTCAAGGGCTTTTCTAATAAATGAACTTAATAAATGTATAAAGGAATAATATACAATGAAAGTATTGAACAAAGTTTTTGGTGCAACCGTTTTAGCGCTAGGTGTATCTGCAGGGTCGGCTTCTGCTGCTGAAGTAAAAATCACAGAAGTAGATTATGGTAGTGTGATCATCCAAACTGCTGATGTTGTGTTAAACCACAGCCAAGCAGGGACTTTCTCTATGAATGTGAGCGAAAACCATTTAACTGTAAATGCTCAAGACTCTAATGGACGTAAGTTCCGCTGCGTAATGAATGGCACTGTAAGCTACAGCGATCCTACTATTCTTGAAAGAGTAACGAACATCGCAGCGACAATCTCTGAAGGCGACAGAGTACAATTTGAGGTGCAAAAAAATGTATTACCTCAAGTTTGTCATGTTAAAAAAATGCTAAGCTTCTAAGCTTTGCTATTTCGCAATGGAAAGTGTGCGCACCTTCCATTGCTTTAAGTACTTCTATTTAGCTAGCTTGACTACGCAGTGATAAAAGCTTGGGCAAGATCATGGTGACCATCTCTTTCTAAGCAATCGATAACTTGTTGTTCTACTTGAGTAACTAAGTTACTGCGCTTTAGTTCGATAAAGGCATCGGTAAAACTGTCTTTATATTCTTCCCAACCGCCACAATATGCATTGGCTTCACCGAAAATGGACTTAAATTGATAGGTGATAAGAAAATACTCCCCCGATTCTTGCCATTCTGTTGTGGATTCAGTTACTTGACGACCATTCGCTTTCTTCACAAATAAGCGAAACAGTTCAGGTTTGAGAAAGTAGCCGTAGTGGCAGGTATCTAAACACGCAGTATAGTCGTTTTCGGTTAGCTGACTTAAATCGAGTTCTGGGTCTTTAAGTAACTTTTCTAAACAATTCGCGCCATATTCACACTTATCAAGGCGACAAATAATTTCGCACATCAGTGCAAAGTAGTCTGTGATAGACATTTTGCCTGCTTTGCGCAGCTCCACAAAAGAAGGGGCTACGGTGCGCTCAAAAAACTCAATGTCGAACTCTGAGCGATTCGCCGTCATTTCCATCAAAAAGTAGTCGGCGAATGGAAAATCAATGCCAAGTTCGAGGCAATGAAGACAGGCCGTTTCGATATCATCTGGGTGGTGATGATCAACTAATTCTCCCATACAAATATCGAGCTCTACCGCACTTAACTCATCACCCATCAAGTCGGCATACTGAATGACTTGTGCTTTCGTGAGTGCTGCGGTGACATCCAAATAACTTTCAAACAGGGCTTCCGATAAGGTTTCTACCGTTGCCTTATCTTGTTGAGATAAAACTTGTTTTAAGGTGTCGAGGCGAGTTGGAGTGTCCTCGTTGTACCAATCTCCAAAATAGAATTGCGTCATATTTGTTTTCCTTAATCGATAATAGTCGCAGGAGTAAGTGATTAAGCGCTTGTTGCTGAATATCTAGCTGCTATCCTTGCTTTGTTTAGGTTAATATCACAAGTTGCAATTCTTATCATTCAGCGCACAGGCAATCCAAGGTTGCATTGTGTTCCCAAACTGTTTACACTTGCCGCGATTCTAACCATTCATTCACTGTAGAGGAGAGAAAAACATGACACATACAATTTTATCCTTTGCAGGTCTTTCTCTGTAATTCGCGAGCGCGAATAAATATTTCCTAGCTTGCGAAAGCTGTATTTAGCGATTTTGTGTTGCCTATGCAACCTAACATTTGATTGCTATAACTAAGCCATTCTAGACCTGCCAATACACAATTATTTTTAAACCTCATTGAAAGGTATTGGTGACTATGGGCAGATCCGTCCAACAAATTTCTGATCGCGTGTGTCTATTTGCATCTCAAGACACTTGGATTGAAGGCGCTGCGATCCAACAACTTACAAAAACCGCTGAACTAGCCAGTATGCATCGTGTTGCAGGTATGCCTGACTTGCACCCGGGACGTGGTTATCCAATCGGCGCGGCATTTTTTAGCCTAGACCGGCTGTATCCCGCGTTAGTCGGAAACGATATTGGCTGTGGCATGGCGCTGTGGCAGACCACTACAAAGGTTGCCAAAGTTAATTTGGATAAGTTTGCTAAACGGCTAGAAGATATCGAGCAACCGCTCGATGCCAGTTGGCAAGAGACGATTCAAGCTGAAATGACACATCGTGATATTTCAGCTGGATTATTTGAAAGTGCACTGGGTACGATTGGCGGCGGTAATCATTTCGCCGAGTTTCAAGCGGTGGAACGTGTTTACAATGAAGCCGCGTTTACTGCGCTTGGCCTTGATAAAAAGTATTTACAGCTGCTGGTTCACTCCGGCTCGCGTGGGCTTGGGCAAGCCATTTTGGTCGACCATATTGCGCGTTTTAATCATGATGGCTTAGTGGCTGAAGCGGGCTCGGAGAGTGAAAGCGCACGCTATTTGGCACGCCATGATGAAGCGGTGCGCTGGGCTGAGTTAAACCGCTTTTTGATTGCAAAAAGATTTCTCGCAGCCATTCGTAGCGATGGCGAATGTACGCTAGATGTTAATCACAACCTCGTGTGTCCAAAAGTTATTGATGGCCGCGCAGGTTGGCTGCACCGTAAAGGTGCGACCCCAAGTGACAAAGGTGCAGTCGTGATCCCCGGCTCACGAGGAGACTATAGCTATTTGGTTCAGCCTGTAAACAATGCGCCTGCGTTAACGGCCAGTTTATATTCTTTGGCTCATGGCGCTGGTCGAAAGTGGAAGCGAGGTGACTGCCAAAGCCGCTTGAGTCACAAATATAAACGCGAAGACCTTTATCGCACAGCATTGGGGAGTCGTGTGATCTGTGGCAATAAGGAGTTGCTGTACGATGAAGCGCCGCAGGCTTATAAAAAGTGTGAAACCATCGTCAGTGATTTGGTTGACGCTGGATTGATAGAAGTGATCGCCATATTGCGTCCGGTGCTGACATTTAAAACCAACGGGAGCTGTTCGTCATGATCTTGTTGCAACTTTCAGCCGGTCAAGGCCCAGCAGAGTGCGGGAAAGCCGTTGCATTGGCGCTCAACTTAGTCGATAAACAAGCTAAAGCAATAGGCGCAGAATGTACTGTGTTAGCGCAAGAAATGCATGAACACAAAGGCTGCATGAAATCCGTATTGCTACAGCTTTCGAGTGACGCAAAAGCGCTTGCCGAGTATTGGCATGGCCCACAGTTGTGGGTGTGCCAGAGCCCATTTCGTGCCAAACATAAACGGAAAAATTGGTTCTTTAGCGGCAGCATGGCCGAGATAGATGAAGTCGCAATGGCATCCGATATTCGCTATCAAACTTGTCGCGCGTCAGGAGCTGGTGGGCAGCATGTTAATACCACAGACTCAGCGGTACGAGCGACGCATATAGCATCAGGATTGAGTGTGCGAGTGGAGAGTGAGCGCAGTCAGCACGCCAATAAGCGCGTTGCAAAGGCGTTATTGCTACAGAAATTGGCCGCGCAGGCAGATGCTGAGGAAATGGCTCGTGATAAAGCAAGGTGGCAGCAGCATCAGGCGCTACAACGCGGTAATCCTAAAAATACTTTTAAAGGAAACCAGTTCAGTCCAACGATGCCATTTAATAAAGGCACTCCGCGTGACAACTAATGTGTTATTCATCTGTAGTCGCAACCAATGGCGCAGTCCAACCGCTGAGCGTATCTGGAAAAACGATCCAGGTATTAGCGTGAGATCGGCAGGCACTAGCCCAAGAGCACGTCGCAGCGTAAATGCGAGTGATATTGAGTGGGCCGATACTATTTTAGTCATGGAAGAAAAGCATAAATCGCGGCTGCGCGCGCAATACGCCAATTTATTGCGCTATAAAAATGTTCAAGTGTTGGATATTCCTGACGAATATCAATTTATGGATGACGAGCTAGTGACGCTACTACATGACAGCGTCGCGAGTATCTTAGTGATTTAGCTCTGCCCATTTCGGGTGTTAATAAGATTGTAAGGAAGAGGATAGAGCAATGTAATTCCATCGGGAACAAGCAATTGAGAACACAATAAGTCGTGTTGTCGCTATTAATTGCTGATTTTGCGGCCAAGTACCAACTTGGCTTTTTAATTTTAAAAATGGAGCAACTAAGATGAGAATTAAATATCCTCGAACTCCGCACTTGGTGTGGTCAAAAGGGATCACAAGTGATGATGTAAGGTGTGCCAATACGGAACACTTTAAAAACAAACAAGTAGTCGTGACCGAAAAAATGGATGGTGAAAATACCACTTTGTATGCTGATTATATGCATGCACGTTCACTCGACAGTCGTTTTCATCCATCTCGCTCTTGGGTAAAAGCACTACAGGCTCAAATAGGTCTAAAGATTCCAAAAGGATGGCGTATCTGTGGTGAAAACTTGTATGCAAAGCACGCCATTCATTATCAGAAGTTGCCTAGCTACTTCCTCGCTTTTTCTGTGTGGAACGCGAGTAACGAGTGTTTAAGTTGGGATGATAGCCAAGCTATTTTTAATGAGCTTGGTCTGCATAATCCAAAGGTGCTCTATCGTGGGGCATGGTGCGAAAAAACCATCAAAAGTATTGTTGTAGATACAAACTTACAAGAAGGCTATGTGGTCAGAGTGGCTGATGCCTTCCATTATGATGAGTTTGTTAATTGTGTTGCCAAATGGGTGCGCTCAGATCATATTGTGTCGGATAAGCATTGGATGCATAGCGTTATTACACCAAACAAACTCATGGAGGAGTAACACTGTATGTTAGCGAAGAAAAAAGTAGCGGATTGGTTGCCTTTGCTTGCAGAGCAACATCAGCCTGATTTTACAGAGTGCTTAGCCATGTTGGGGGAAACCTTTCCCCTTTTGCACGAACTTGAAGCAACACCACAAGATACTATTTGGCATGAGGAAGGTAATGTTGCCATTCATACCAATATGGTATTGGAAGCACTTTATGCATTGCTGCAGAGTTCTGCCTCTCATATAAAGGGGGAGCGAAGGCAGGTGCTGATACTCTCTGCGCTGTTGCATGATATTGCCAAGCCTGTCGTGACTAGAGCGAAGGAGATTGATGGTCAACGGCGGATTGTTGCACCGCGGCATGAGGCGATCGGGATGAGTTACCTAGCAAGTAGACTCGTTGGCTTACCGTTGCCAATGCAGACTATTCAAACGATTTTAGCATTAGTCGGTTTTCATCAAATGCCCAAATTATTGGTAGTTAAAAACAAAGGCTTCAGTGAATATCTTAATTTAGCGCTAAATGCTGATCTCGAGATGCTCTACTGGCTCGAAGTTGCAGATATGCGAGGTCGTATCTGCCCAGATCAGGATATGCAAATTGAACTGCTGAGCTTGTTTAAAATGTTTGCTCAAGAATATAAGCTTTGGTCGGTTGCAGATCCGGCTGAATCACTACTTGCTAATATATCGCGATACCCAACTGTTGAAGAACAGTGCTTCATTGCTGCTTATACAGTTAGGCAAATGGCTTTTGGCGAAATCACAGTTCCAGAAGAAGCTCCTATCAAATTTTACCAACAGGCAAAGCACTATGGTCATTTTTATATTATGTGTGGAGCTAGTGGGAGCGGTAAATCCAGTTGGATAGCAAAGCATCTTCAAGGATTTACACTGGTCTCTTTGGATGAACTAAGAGGCGAGATTAATGGTCGTTCCGCGAGTCAAAAAAACCGTGGTCAGGTTCTACAAGCCGCCAAGCAAAAGCTGAAAAAAGCATTAGCAGCGAAGGAAAATGTTGTGTGGGATGCGACAAACCTGCGAAAAGATTTTCGTAAGATACTTTGCGATTTAGGGTGTGACTACGGTGCGCTCGTGACGTTAGTTGTATTTCAACAAGGTGAAGTACAACTTCGGCAAAATAACCGAGCAAGAGCACGAGTCGTCCCAGATGAAGTGATAGCTCAGCAGCTGAAAAGGTTGGAGTGGCCATCGGTGACAGAAGCGCATCGGATACAGGTGATTGGCGAACAAGGGCAAGTGCTTTGGCAAAAGGGGGCGTTTTAGCCACCGTTCAGTGAGATTAGCTTTACTTGTCAGCTAATTTTGATAGCTGACAAGTAGCCAATATAGAAGTGTGAATAGTGGCAGAGCGCTATCCTACGAGCTATGCTAATTTTATCTTGCTCAAGAACAGTTCTTTTGTCGGACTGCTCCTGAACATCATCCAAAATTTCGAAGCCTAAAACGCTCCCTTTCTTTGCATTTAACAATCGTTGCACCAGTTTATATTCTTGTGTTGTATAGCCTAGCCAAGGAGCAACTGCACTAGTGTTGTTGGTCATACTCCCTCATACCACTTTTACCAATATCAATGAGAGTATTAAGGTTATATGTATAAATTTTAAGCGCTTTTATATAAAACTTATATACCTTAAAGAAATGACGGTAGACCCACTGTCAGACATAGCTATACTTCACTCTCGATACGCCAAATACAATTATTTTGTGTGGTGGTTTTTAGGATTTTGTTTGTGGAATATAGGGCGGAGGCGCGGAAATACACACATAGATACTTTTAGAATGAGCACAGGTGCGCTCAATATTAATGCGTTTAAGACTATAAATATTAATCCATCATAAGCTTTTTGCGGCAGCAGCATATGGATACTGAGGAATTTATCCGCTAAGAGAATCAATAACCATGATAAAAAGGTGGCTAGAAAATGGTCTAATTTTAGGAAGTAGGCAATAGGGAAAGTTGCAAAAAATATCATCAGGTAGCCGTAGTTTAGGTTGGTGCTGAGTGTGTTACAAAGCCACAGGGTCACGGCTAACAAGGAAATAGTAGATGTGTGCAAAAAGTGTGATTTTATTCCCTGACTTCCAGTAGCCATTTACGTTCCTTAGTGACTGTGGTGGTGTATATTTGTTCAGCAATTACATCCGAACTTGTTCGATAACGCAACGGCTTTTTCAATAACTCCACTGTGCTGCAAAGTGCCTCGCTAACGTAGCGCTTTAAAACGCTTCTATCATTGCTTGTGAAGAAGCGCTTAACTTGTTAAAAGTGCAAATTAAAGCGGTTTGATGGCAATAATATCAACCGCTTTTGCCAGCCATCCTTGATACAGTGTAAATACCTGTTTGGTGTAGGCTTGCTGGTGATGAAAATCAAACGCGGCATGGTCGACAAAGCGTTCGACTAAGGTAAGCTGGGTGCGGTCTTCACTTTCATAAAGTTCAAAGCGTAAACATCCGACTTCTGCTCGAGTGGCTGGCAAGATCTCCTGGATTGCGTTAATACAATTTTGATAGTGCTCGGTTTTAGGTGTGATATGGGCAATAAAGTTGACGTTATTGTGGCTGTTGGCCATGGTATTTCTCCATAATGCGTTTAGTAACGGCGGTAACTGGGGCTGATAAAACATAGGCGGCGATGAACGAGGCTGGCCAAGCATTAGCAAAGGCATGCGCCCATCGCGTGGTAAAGTCCGCCACTAATCCCAAGTTGATGTATGTAACCCATCCAGACACCATAAAAGACAGACACAATGACAGCAGTAATGTAAAAATGAGTTTTTGCATGTTTCCTCCTCTGGCTGTTGGTATGATTGTAGGGAGTTGCCAGCCGATCAGAATGGCAAAAATGGAAAGCTAAGATTGCGGAGATAACCATGCTAGATGACTTACGACTCTTTGTTGAGGTAAGCCGCCGAGGAAGTTTTGCCAAGGCGGCAGAAGACCTTGGCATAGGCGCGCCGACCTTATCTAAGCGGATGTTAGCGCTGGAAGACAAACTTGGTTATCCGCTCTTACTGCGCAGCGCCAGAGGACTTACATTAACGAATCATGGTCAGGCGGTGGTGGATAAAATGGCGGAGTCTTTGCTCGCCTTGCAAGCGCAAAGTGAGGCGCTATCAACACTAGAAGCGTCCACTTTCCACCTGTTATGCCCGCAAAACCTAATGATTGGTCCTTTGTATAATGCGCTGCAATCGTTTCAGGCCCAGTATCCAGAGATCCAATTGCATGTGGAGCCTGCCAATAGTGTGGCCTTACTCAGCCAAAAGCGGTTTGATTTAACCGTGCGAGTCGGGGAGCTGGATGATTCAAGCGTCTATCAAAAACGGCTGGGGCAAATCGCGGTAAGGGTGGTGGTCGCCAAGGAAATTGCGACTACACAAACCCTGTTTTTGCCCTTTAAAGCATCGCAACTGCCCGCAACCGATGCGTGGCGAGCACTGCTGGCGCAGTTTAGTCACGTCTCTTATGTGGGTGATATTACCTTAGTGCGTAAATTGGTAGGCTCGGCTAACGGTGCTGGCGTATTGCCGATGACAGAAATTGCAGCGTTGGCAGCGCAATCTCAAACCGCATTTAGCTATATCGGTGACTACCAATTTATTCGCAGCATCTACGCACTTTGGCCAAATCAACGAACTCCACCGACTTACACCAGAGACTTTATTGAGTTACTGCAAATGCGGTGTCAGGAGCTTGATTATCTGCAAGGGGCAGTGATAGCTCTGTAATAAACACCGCACAATCGCATTTTATCCTAGGCTCAGATTGCGCTCAAAATGCACGATATCGACATCAGGCTTTAGCTTATAGAGCTGTGCTAACCGTCCGCCTGACTTGACCTTTTCATCCAGTGCTTCAAACATGTTTGAGGCTTCAATTCGTCTTACCAAGCTCTTGCGCTGAATGGGTTTGGCGATAATGGCTTCGATGGCGGTTTTGAGTTGTCCAATGGTAAATTGATCTGGCAAACAATAAACCGGGATCATGGAATATAACGCCTTTTGCTGCAGCCTTGCCTTGGCCTTTTCAATAATATGCTTATGATCAAAAGCCACTGCAAGATCTGGGATCTCGCTAAGATCCACCCATCTCACATCATCTACTGAGTCAATTTGGGTTGCCACTTGCTGAGGTGAAATCAAGGCGTAATAAACCAAGGTGACACTAAAGCCTCGCGGATCACGGTTGATCCCAGAAAACGCCTGAAGTTGTTCAAGGTATTGTGGGGCAACACTGGTTTTCTCTTTGATCTTACGCAGCGCGCTCATATCCGTGTTGTCATCCAGCTCAACATCAACAAACCCTCCAGGTAATCCCCAGCGGCCTTTGAACGGCGCATGGGCGCGTTTGGTGAGGAGGACTTTTAAGCTACCTTGCCAAATTGTAAATAACACACTGTCTACTGAAAAAAGAGGCGGGTGAAACTGGGATAAATTGTGTTCTGAGCTCATTGATTTTTTAGTTAATGTCTTTTGGACACAATAAACGATTGTTTAGGTTAAAGCAAAACAAAGGTTTCAATGTTAAAAAGCGGAGTATATTGTCCCTGTGACTCTATCTTGGCGTTTGATCAAAATTTGTGTTGTTGTGAATTTGTGTCTTTATGACACTATTAATTTTGAGTTGCAAAGGTTGCTATTTTGAGCTTGTAAGTAATGTAAAAGTCCTTTTATTTTAAATGGTTATAGTAGCTGGAAGGGATGGAAGCGGATGTTGTTTTATTATGCGATAGTTAAAAGCGGTATCAGTAGAGGTAAGTATGACGTTCCTTAACGAGTAAGGCTGTGGCATAGTAAAGTCACTTAAATTATTAGCTGAAAGATCACCCTGCAACGTGGCTACAAATATCCCTCGTCATGCGGAGGTGCTGTGGTTATAAAGCGGCTTTAAGAATCTCAGCATTAACTCGTTAAATTAATCTCAACAATGTCTGACCAATATACTGTTTTATATGTAGAAGATGACCCAAGTAGTGCTGAGATATTAAATTTATATCTGGCACAAGCGGATATGCAGGTTGTCCATTTCGATAACGCCCCAGATGCCCACCGAGCCCTACAAAACCTAACATTTCAACTCGCTATTTTAGATGTCATGCTACCCGGTGGTGATGGCCGTGAGTTACTTAAAGAAGCCGTTGCACGCAACATTCCTACCATTATGGTGACCGCCAAAGTGTCTGAAACCGACCGTCTTGAGGGGTTTGAGCTAGGTGCGGACGATTATGTGTGTAAGCCTTATAGCCCACGAGAAGTGATCTCACGAGCAAAGGCACTATGTAAGCGTAGCTATCGCGGTCAGCAGAGTGCCGATTTGTTGTTTGATGGCTTAAGTATCAACCTTGAGAGCAAATCGGTGACGGTAATTCAGCAAACGCCAGCGTTAACGGCGGTGGAGTTCGAGTTATTACTGACCATGGCCAAGCAGCCGCAACAAGTATTTAGCCGCGCGCAATTAATTGAACAAGTATGGGGAAGTGATGCGCCTATTACGGATCGGGCAGTCGATACTCATTTGGCTAACTTGCGTAAAAAACTAGGTGACAGTAAGGCTGAGCCCAAGTTTATCGCCACTCGTTACGGGCAAGGCTATCAATTTATCGCGCGTAAGGTGTCTTCATGAAGCTAAAAACCAAATTTACCTTACTCGTGGCGCTTTGTACCTTTGCGCTACTCGGAAGCTTTTATCAACTATCTAAAAACTCAGCCGAGCGCACTTTTTTAGCATTTAATAAGCAAAGTGCGGTAACGTTTGGTCATTCATTGCTTGATGATGACTTAGTGGAAGAAGCATTGACTGGTAAAACCTTTGCGAGCCCAGAAGCGACGTTAACGTTTTTAGCATCAACCTTTCCTGAGCAGCTATTTATTTGGCGAGATGCTAACTCAACAGCGGATGTAAAGATCCTCAACCCCGATCTCAGCATAGACTATGAGCAGGTCAAATCCGGTCATCAATTTTCAATTCATCATCCCGGTGTTGCGGCGTTTGTGGTGCAATTTAATGAGGCGCAATATGTGTTATCACCACAGGGTGAGTTGTTTTGGTTGCCTGAGGTATTGCTAGATAGGTCGTTTGAAAAGGAAGCGCTGCAGCAAGCGATGTTGGATGATTTTATGCTTACTTTGGTCATCTTATCGATTATTGCTGCATTACTTGCTTGGTTGGGGTCGTGGTACTTTTTGTCGCCACTTAAACAGCTCAAACGTAGCTTTAAGGCGATAGAGTCGGGCGAGTTAGACACCCGCTTAGCGCTAAAACGCCATGATGAAGTAGGTGAAATCATCAATAGTTTTAATAATCTTGCGGCTTGGCTACAAGGTTTGCATCAGCAGTATAAACAAATGAATTCCGACTTATCTCATGAGCTTAGAACACCACTTAACGGCATTCGTTCGCGTTTGGAGGCGATGGAAGATGGCATAGTCCCGATGGATAAGGCTCAGTTAGCGGTGATAACCCAAGACCTTCACAACGTTAACCGTATTATCGACGACCTGTGTTTGTTGTCATTAACCGAGTCAAAGCAGCTGACCTTGTCATCAACACGAGTAAATCTCTCTGAGCTGTTAACATCGACCTTAGTGCGTTACCAAGCACAGGCCGAAGCGCGAGGCGTGAAATTGAACGCAGATATTCTAGAAGATGTGACCGTGACGCTTGATGCCGGAAGAGTCAGACAGATAGTGGTGAACTTATTAGATAATGCCTTTAAATATGGCGCTGATGGTGGCGTTGTGACGTTAAAGCTCAGTTATCAAGATAATGAACTGGTGATTACGGTTGCTGACTGCGGCCAAGGTATGTCGCCTAATCAACTCGAACAGGTGTTTGAGCGCTTTTATCGTGCGCAGGGGTCGCGCCACGATACATCCAGTTTGGGGCTCGGTTTACCAATTTGCCGTCAACTTGCCGAATTAATGGGCGCGACATTGACCGCGACCAGTACTGAAAATCAAGGCGCAAGCTTTTCGCTGAGGTTTTCTCGACTAACTTGATAATTGCTTGACAATTGCTCGGCATAGTTAGCTCAACAACGACATCAACAGTTTGAGAGCAAGATTATGAGAGCAATTATTTTATCAGCATTAGCATGTACCACCGTTGGCTGTGGGATCACCGCGTCTACCGCGCCACAATCGCTCACTTTACCGATGAAGTACACCGAGAAAGGTCATGCTTATGTGATGGCAACGCTTAACCATACGGTTATACATCCTATGATTTTAGATAGTGCTGCGAATGTTGGTATTTTACCGGTTAATCTGAAAGCAGCACTTGCCTTGCCAGAAGATAAGCTAAGCAAAATGGACGTGCAAGGCGCAAGTGGCAGCTCAGAGCTAGTATTGGCAACGATAGACCACACCAGCGTCGGTCACTTAGCAGCAGACTCGCTTCCTTATGTATTTAAAGATATGACCCGCTTAGATGTGGAAGGCGTCTTGCCTGGAATTTTGGGACATGGATACATGTCGCAATATTGTAATGTGTTTGATTTTAAAAATAATGAGCTGAGTTTGTATCAAGGGGCTTGCCCAAGTAGCGTGACACAGGGATTGGAGAGTGAAAGTTTTAAAATAGATAACAATTTCATCAAGCTAACTGCAAGTTTTAATGGCGAAGAGGTGGACGCCGTGCTTGATACCGGCGCTCCAACCAACTACATCAACTCACACCTGGCCAATAAACTAACATTAACGCTGGGTGAAGAAGACATCAGTCGAGGGTTAAACGACCAAGCGACCAAAAAGGTGGCCATAGAATCACTGCGTTTTAGCTTAGGTGACAAGGAAATCATCAATACTGAAAGTCACTTATCGGATATGCCTGTGTTTGAGGTGCTTGGATATAAAGATGAGCCGTTTATCCTGCTGGGTTTAAGTAACTTTAACGATGATAAGCTCATTATCGACTACGCTGAGAACAAAATTTACTTTTGATCCCAACGCTGCTGGCTTGACGCTCGACCAGTCAGTAGCTAATTAAATTTCATATTAATTTAGACAGTTATGGTGTTTACTATAGCGAATAATTATTTGAATGATCATTCAAGTAAGGTTAGTCTAGCACCCAATGAGTAGTTAACCTGAGGTTTGGATAAGGAATGAGCTAACTCTTTATTCTTAAGCTCACATTAAATTTTTTCCTTATCTAGCCAGAAAGTTTTTGGGGATAACACCGCTTCCGCGTCCTGCTCTCGCTAAGGTACCTACATCCTGTAGGCAAGGCGAATTTACGCCCCAATAGCTGGCTATTGGAAGTGAATTCAACGCAGTTAGCGCTAAAACTGGCTGCTAGAAAGGCATTAATTATCCGCAGCTCAGGTTAGTTAACCTGAGGTTAGTTAGATCTCAGGTTATACCAATACAAAATGCACCAAGAGGAGCAACTGATGACTGACTTTACAATCCATACCGTAGAATCTGCACCGCAAAAAGGTAAACCATTACTTGAGAAGTCCCAGCAAGCGTTTGGACGTATTCCGAACCTTCATGGTGTAATGGCGGAATCACCAGAGCATCTGCATGGCTATCAAGTGTTACATGAGGCTTTTTTAAATAGCTCGTTCAATAACGATGAAAAAACTGTGGTGTGGCAAGCGATTAATGTAGAACATGAATGTCACTACTGTGTGCCAGCTCACTCTGCCATCGCAAAATCAATGAAAGTGAGTGATGAATTGGTCAAAGCACTGCGTGAGCAAGCACCGCTGGGCGATGAGAAGCTAGAAGTGCTGCGTGCCACTACACTTGAAATGCTGCGTGAGCGTGGCAAACTGAGTGATGCACAAACGAAAGCGTTTTTTGCAGCAGGTTATACTAAACAAAATTTGCTGGAAATCATCTTAGCACTAAGTCAAAAAGTGATGAGTAACTACGTGAATCATATCGCACATACTCCACTGGATGATGCATTTAAAACGTTTAAATGATCCAGATAAGTTATCACGCGAATATAAGTTATTGATACGAAATGCCCGATAATGGTTATCGGGCATTGGAAACTGAAAAAAGTGTCTTTAGACGTCCTTTAGCATAGCAGATAAAAACGTCAGGCGCATTTTACAAAGAACTGGTCTAATGACTTAAGCAATTCTCGGTACTAGTGGGTTGTTACCCCTTGTAGTATTCCTTGAACCAACTCACAAGCTCGCTTACACCTTCAGCCACCGATACTTTCGGTTTATAGCCTGTGGCTTCAAATAAATCAGCAGTGTCTGCATATGTACGATAGACATCTCCAGGTTGCATGCCACGGAAATTCTTTTTCGCTTCGATACCTAATTCAGATTCAATGGCTTGTACAAATTCCATCAAGTTAATTGGGTGTCCGTGACCAATGTTATAAACAGCGTAAGGCGCTGAGCTGGAAGCTGGTGAGCCTTGCTCTACAGTCCATTCGCTATTCGCAGATGGCAAAACATCGGCAATCCTAACGACCCCTTCGACTATATCATCAACATGGGTAAAGTCTCGCCACATATCACCATGATTGTTAATGTCGATAGTCTCACCTGAGAGAATCTTCTTGGTGAATATATGCGGTGCCATATCCGGTCGACCCCAGGAGCCATAAACAGTAAAAAAGCGTAAACCGGTGGTGGGAATTTGATACAGATGAGAGTAACTATGCGCCATTAACTCGTTAGATTTCTTAGTTGCTGCGTAAAGCGATATGGGATGATCTACTGAGTCTGAGGTCGAAAAAGGCACTTTCTGGTTGAGACCATAAACAGAGCTTGAAGATGCATAGATAAGATGGCCTACATTAGTTGCTCTGCATCCTTCTAAAATGTTTAAGTGGCCCACCAAGTTTGAGTCGGCGTAAGCATGAGGATTTTCAATCGAATAGCGTACACCGGCTTGAGCAGCTAGATGAATAACGCGGTGAAACTGGTGGCTTTCAAAGAGCGCTAATGTTTGCTCACGATCACTAATATCGAGTTTGATAAACTGAAATAATGGGTGTTCTATACGTGCAAGACGCGCTTCTTTAAGACTAACTTCGTAATAGTCATTGAGGTTATCAATGCCAACAACTCGGTGCCCTTGGTTTGTTAGCTTTTTCACCACTGCACTACCGATAAAGCCAGCCGCACCAGTTACTAAATAGTTCATTGTTGTTCTCCTCAATCAGAACCGAATAGATCCCGAGTGTAAATTTTTTCAGCGACGTCCCTGATCTCATCAACAACTCGGTTGGCAACAACAACATCACTATGTGCTTTGAATTCACCTAAATCACGGTAAACCGTTGAACCAAAAAACTCAGCTTCCTCTAGCACCGGTTCGTAAACTATCACTGTGATGCCTTTCGCTTTGAGGCGTTTCATGATGCCCTGAATAGAGGATGCTCGAAAGTTATCAGATCCTGATTTCATGATTAAACGATAGATCCCCACTGTTTTAGGATTTCGACTTAAGATCGCATCAGAAATAAAGTCTTTTCTTGTGGTATTTGCATCAACAATGGCTCGGATAAGGTTGTTTGGTACATCTTTGTAGTTGGCTAATAGCTGCTTAGTGTCTTTCGGTAAACAGTAGCCACCGTAACCAAAGGATGGATTATTGTAATGCGCGCCGATACGAGGATCTAGTCCCACGCCTTCAATGATTTGTCTGGTGTTTAGGCCATGGATTTCAGCATAAGAATCGAGCTCATTGAAATAGGCAACACGCATTGCTAAATAGGTGTTAGAAAATAGCTTGATAGCTTCGGCTTCGGTTGCATCGGTGAAAAGTACTGCAATATCGCGCTTTTCGGCACCGTTTGCTAATAGTTGGGCAAACTTTTCAGCTCGTTCACTGCGCTCACCAACAATAATGCGAGAGGGGTGAAGGTTGTCATAAAGCGCTTTACCCTCTCTTAAAAACTCTGGTGAAAATATAAGATTACTAGTATCTAGCTGCTCTGAAATTCGAGTTGTATAACCCACAGGGACAGTTGATTTTATCACCATGACAGCTGTAGGGTTAATGGCTTTAACCTCGCGAATCACGCTTTCTACGGTCTGAGTATTAAAGTAGTTAGTTTGAGGATCGTAATCCGTGGGAGTGGCGATAATTACGTAGTCTGCATGTTCATAAGCTATTTGCTTATCAGATGTCGCGATTAGACTCAGCTCCCTCTCTTGTAGAAACTGAGTTACGCAATCATCTTCAATTGGTGACTGGCGCTGGTTAAGCATTGATACTTTGTGCTCATCCACATCAAAAGCGATAACATCATTGTGTTGAGCGAGTAACACAGCATTTGAGATACCTACGTATCCTGCCCCTACTACTGTTATTTTCATAATCTATATCTCTACCTTTTGATATGAGACGGTTGTGACTTTGATTGCCTCAAAAATTTATAACTCAGCATTTTTAAAGAGTGCAATATACTTTTTCGCTGCATTATTTACGCTGAATTCCCAACCTCGAGCTTGCAACGCTTGAGTGTCTCGGTTTTGTTGTAGTTCAGCTATGATCCCGTCAGCAAATGCTTGTGGGTTTTGCATAGGTACAAGTGTACCCAATTGACCATCTTTTAGAATTTCCCGAGGACCTGCAACACAGTCACAGGAAACGACAGGTTTACCTATGGCTAGCGACTCTACCATTGCATTTGGTAGTCCTTCCCACAAAGATGACATTACAAACAGATCTGCTTTACGAATAAATTTATATGGGTTGTCAGTAAAGCCATACAAGTCTACTTTATCTGCGATCCCTAGTGCTTCAATATGGGTCTTTAATTGTTCTTCAAGTTCACCATTTCCTAAAATAAGCAGTTTAAAAGGCTTATCGGGATGCTGTTGTGTTAGTAAAGCGAATGCTTGCAACATCGTACCGTAGTCTTTTTGCACATTTAGGCGACCTGCTGCTACTAACACAATGTTATTGGAATCAAAGAATGGGTGTTCTACATGCTCTTGTGCAAGAGTTAAGAGGTTCTCTGAGACCACTGGATTATATATGGTATGAGCCTTTTTTTGCAGCGCGGAGCTTAGATTTGCAACGGTGATACGTACGTCATCTGACACACAAAGAACTTTATCTGCTTGTGGGTAGAATAGTTTGATAGCCAGTGTTCTTATCTTGTTCTTGAGCCAGCTATAGGCAATAAGCTTTACTGGCACTGCTTGAATAACATACCATCTGCAATCTTTAGGTAAATGTGCTCTGTGTTTTAGTGCTTGAATAAACTGCTGACCCATACAACATACGACAATATCTGGATTTAAAGATATCAGCTGCGCACCTAACTCGCTCTTAAGTTGTTTGCCTGACACGCCACCCAAAGTATGATAAGTGACTTGCTTTGGCACCATGGCTTTATTTTCACCTCCAGGTTGATTGACAATGAGGTGAACATTAAGCGCGTTTTCTGTATCGTTATCTTTGATGCCTTGCAATAAGCGCATAGTACGCCTTTGCACGCCACCACCAAATAAATCATCAAGGTAAAAAACTACGTTCATTTATTCTATTCCTAAAATGGTGTTCTTAAGTTGCGTAGTGGCATGAACAGCAGAAAAGTGACTACGTGCGCAAACACTGATTTGTGTCCTAGTGACAGTCGAATCATGATAGTAATTCGCGATAGCGTTTGGTAGTGCTTCTGGCGAATCAATGAAATTGCCTGTTTGCCCTGCAATAATGGCTTCTTTGGCACCGAATCGGTTGTAGCCAATGGACCAACAACCACAACTACTTGCTTCCATAAACACTAAGCCAAGAGACTCTTGCAAGTTTGAGAGTAAAACAAAGATATCGGCTTGATTATATGTTGTGGCCAATTGGCGATGATTTAAGCGACCGAGAAAGTGAACCTGCTCAGATAGCCCAAGCGTTTTGATGTAACTCTCAAGTTCAGCCCTAAATGGGCCATCACCAACGATATTCCAACGAATAGGTATATCCAATATCTCACGTATTTTCACTATTTGTTGAGCGACCTCTATGTACCCTTTTTCTTCTACAATGCGGCTAGCTGTAACGAGCGTTAAAGGACGGACTACCTCAACTTCCGGCTGCAATTGAAAACACTCGGTGTCGATGCCATTGCGTATTACGACAGTATTCTGCGCAACAAGTGTCTTTATTTTCTCATCAGCTATGCTGTCTAATAATTTTTGCTTCATGTAATCAGACACAGCAACAACTTTTTGTGCCTTGATACACATATTTAGAAAGGTATCTCGGTAGCGTGCATCCTGAATAAGAAATTCAGGTTCTGAACCATGTAAATAGATGATGCAGCGGCTACAACAATAGCCGCGAAAAAGCGTTAACCACAGCTTCTTGTAATACAGGTCATTTATAATGATTACATCTGATAGCAAAGCGCGAAAAGCAAAAAAGAAGCCAGCAACGCGAGCAAAAGGGGATGCAAAGTGTGTCGCGGCAACGCTTTTGGTGATGTTCAACCCCAATGCGCGCAACCCCGTAAATATCGTTTGCGCAACGACGCCTGCGCCACCAAGCATTGGTGGCTGTTCGTGGCTGAGTAAATACACCGTTTTAGGTTTACTCACCATGTGCTCCAATCTCGCGAACAATACCTTGTAGCTGCGTTTTGAGCTCTATAATGTCCTTATCTGCGTATAATCCTAAAAAGTTTTCAATCTTTTTAGAGATAACCCATGGTTGTATGGCCGCGCCTTCTATTTTGCCAAGTATGAGGGAGTGCATTCGACCCGAAAAAACGGTATCAATAACCGATAACTCGCGGCGGTACGCTTCTAGTGGTAACACGCCATCAATCAACCTTACGTCAGCGCTCACTGCACTAGCACTTAATCGCTGATATAAGTCACGGTTACACTGCGCATCAGTATGCGTTGTGGAGGCAAGCACAATAGGAGTACCAGGCGTGTGCATTGCTAATACTTTGTCGTACCAGACCGTGAGATATTCTTGGTAGCTTTCTACCTTTGGCGCTGACACTTCATGACGATAACGTTTAAATACTGCGTAATCTGTCATTCCAACCATGAGTCCCTTGCGGGTTTCTTGACCTACAATCGGCTGTAAGCCAAATGCTAAATCAGGACAAAACTCAGCGTTAGCGGTAAAGTAATTATCTAACTTAACGACAGACTCATGCTCTCTCACACAAATTCGGGTGGTTGTTGTTAAGGCTTTGCTGATCAGCCAAGTTTCACTGCGATGAAAATGCTCGCCGCATCCTACACCCAATAAATATAGTGGGATTTTATTTTTTTTCGCATAACGTGCCCAGGCATACAACGCTGGCGGAAATGCAGCGCCAGATAAAATGAGCTGTCCACCACCAATAATTATGCCATCGTAATTACCGCTGCAGCTTTGTTTTATTCTGCCTTTATGTTTTAGCAACCACATCAGCAGATAAAATGGTTTGAATTTAAATAGAGTTTTACGCAACTTTTGGCTTAATGTTGGAGACACGCTTTCATCAGCATTACTACCTTCGGGGGCAGTATGCGTGGTAGAGTAGGGTTCACTGACATAGTTGCAACCCGCCTCACTCAATAGTGCTTTTAAGCCTTCATTGATAGCATGATCGCCAATATTGTCTGAGCCATTCTCATTAACGAGCAGAAACGTTTTCAATCTATAACCCCTATTAATTCTTTTTTGCTTTCTTGAGCATTTGAAGAGTGTGTTTTCCTGCTTCTAGCTTTAGAAGTAAAGCGAGAGCTAGGTACATGGCGACAGCTACACTGCCGAGTAAAATTAGCTCGACCCAAACATTTAAAGCTAAGTATTGTTGCGCCAACCACACTGATATTCCAGTGAATGCCGCGATAAGTAGACTCGGTATGAAGTCTGAAAGTTGTTCTTTAAGTGGATAATCCACGAGTCGATTAGCAAAGATAACACTCGGAAAGTAAACTAAATATTGGCTGGCTAATTGCCCGAATAGGATTGCGGTTACGCCGTGCTCATAGGTAAAAAATAATGCGATTAGACCCAAGGCTGCTTTGCACAGCTCTAAATACAAAAACCAATCGCTACGACCTTTTACTTTCATAATATTTATATTGATCGAAGCTAAAGGCATAGCCATGCTAGTTAGACACATAATCTGCAAATAGGGTACCGCTGGTAACCATTTCTCAGGGAGTAATGCTTGAAAAATAAGGTTAGATAACGCGCAAAGTGTAATCAGAACAGGAAAGACTAAAAAAGTCATGATAGACATCACACGTTGGTAGCCATTTTTAAGCCGCGCACTATCACTTTGAATAGAAGAAAGTGCAGGGAACGTAACCGTTTGAATTGAAGTTATGAGTTGTGAAACCAATAACTCGCGGATCCGATCCGCAAAAAAATACAACCCTGCAACCGACGCGCTTAAGACTTTTGCGACTACCATAACTGTAAAGTTTTTATAAAAGGTATCTAGGAAACTCGAAAGTAGGATTTTATAGCCATAATTATAGATTTCTTTTAAAGATTCCATCGAAACGCTGAGGGTAGGTCGCCAATCACTTTGCCACCAAAGAAATGCTGCAATTAGGATTGCTGTAATCTGGATCTGGATAATTAACGCCCATACACCAAATCCTAGATAGGCGAGAAAAACCGCGCTGATACCAGATATAAAAACTGCTGGAAAGTTCGCTCGTAAAATCCGATTAAACTGCATTTCACGTGATAGCATTGCCATTTGAACGACATGTAGAGAGTTAAAAATCAAAGACAGAGCGCTCACTCTAATCATCAGTGTGAGTTCCGCGCGCTGGTAAAAGTCGGCGACAAAAGGAGCACTGAAAAATAGTATAGCGACGGCTAAAACAGCGATGGCAATGTTGGCAAAAAATGCAGTATTGGTATCTACCTGAGAGAGATTTTCTTTTCGGATCAATGCAGAGCGAAAGCCCGATTCCATCAATGTTTGACCCAAAGTTAAAAACAATGCCATCATGGCAACCAAGCCATATTCATCAGGTGTCAGGAAGTAAGCCAACACTAAGGTGACTAATACCGTGATCCCTCGTCTTGCAAGTTGCTCAATAAAACTATAAATCACGCTAAAAAGCGTCTTTTTCTCTAACATCTAGTTCGTTTACCAATAGTTCGAAACATACATGAGTCTTTCAGATGTATGCGGTATTCCAAGTGAGTAAAGTTGAGCTACTTAACAGTTCATATGAAGAAGGTTTCTTATTAAGACTATAAAGTAAATATTCGAAACCCAATATTTTATAGTATTCAGCCTCATTACTCCAGTTGCAACATGTTGACGTCGCGCGTTATCGAATCACGGGATCTAAGTGTAATCTGTTCCTTAAATAGGGGGAATTCATAAAGTGTATAAGTGTGTATCGTAGAAAGCTTTAAATATCCCTTTTTACCACTGCTTTATCAGAAACATAAAATCATAAAAGAAATGGCGCTAGTTTGGGGCAGGCAGAACGAAAGTGGGTTTGGCGTAGGCGTAACAAAACCAACTTGAATCGCATTATATGTCTAGAGGAGAATGAGAGGTAGGCCTCTCATTCGTTAATATCACTCGCTTTCTAATCCTTCAAGCTGTAAGCCTATCTGAGTGCTTAAAACCCCCGCTTGTGTACGCAATTGTGCATTCAAGGTTGTGAGATCTGTTTGTGCGTCTGTGTGTCTGTAGATAGCACGACTACCACGAACATAGCTGAGAACTAGGCTATTATCGCGAGCAAAAGAATGCGCATTGACGAGAGGCAAGTGTTCAACAATGATTTCACCCGTTACTGTGTAGATTTCTCCTGTAGAAGGAGATTGTAGTTTCAATCCCTTAACTAGCGTGGTGTTATCTCCCTCAAGAGAAACAAAAGCGTGGTTATTAATACTTATTTCAGTACCGTGTGGCGCCTCAGTTAATTCTATCAACACATTGTCGGTCGCAAGAGCTTGGCCACTAAGTAGTATGACTGATAAAAAGAGTGCTTTCATAATGGTTCTCCTTAGTTATGACCAATAAAACGAATTTGCCAAGAGGTAAGCTGGCCATCTTGCGCATTATTTCTGTGTACAGCACGAATGTCCGGTGCGCCACTTACTGGATCAAAGATAAAGGCTTCGTCCTCACTTTGTGTATCAATTAACCGAATGGTCCATTGGCCTTGCGCAGGTTCGCCATAGAAGTGATGCGATAGCATTTGCATATCATTAAAGCCGTTGCGTCCAGAAATAGTTCCTGTTCTTGGCGTCATTAATACGCTGCGAGTACCTGATGGAGAAATAAGCTCAATTGCAACGTCACGGGTACTGGTATGCTCACCGGTTACACGGATCTGTACGGCTTCTACGGTGACATCGTTGTCAATTTGTACCGAACTTTCTGCGCCAGCAAGGCTACCGTCAGGAATGGTGACATTAGCATTAACTTGCTGCCAAGGGGTGACAGTGAAATTACCTCTATCTTCATTATAGAAACGAGCCATATTTACTGCAGCATCAACATCAATTGCACCAAAGCCGTAGAAGCCATGGTAGTTATAACCTGCAGCATTGCGCTGCCATGCGGGGATCGCATCATATTGTTGTGCTTCTCCAGCCGCATTATTAAAGGTCAATGTAACGCCAGGATTGTCCGCATCAATTTTACGCGCTGTAGAGGCTAAGATATGTCTCACATCGCGCCAAGTTAATGCCGGGTTTGCTGACATGATAAGTGCAATTGCCCCTGTTGTGTTTGGTGCAGCGGAAGAAGTGCCATTCATCGTTGCATTATAATCACAATTAGGATCCAGTGGATGGCTTCCATGTAAGGTGTTACGCAGATTGGTCGGGTTGCTTCCCCAGTCACAGCCACTGATGTCCGTAGAGATTATAGCGGGAGTGGTTGAGCCGTACTCACCGCCAGGCGCACTGACAAAGACGCTTGAACCAACCGTAGAGTATGACGAGCGTTTACCGTCAGCATTATAAGCAGACACAACCAAATTCCAATAGCTGGTATCAATACGCTCTAAGTTAACATCTTGCATTGGTAAGCCATGGTTACGATTTGCAAACCATAGATACCCAGGCCCTAAACCACTGGCATTAAAGCTTTGAGCTTGGTAACCATTACCTGCAGATTTTACGAAAATTGCACCGCGGCCGCTGTGACTTGTAGTCGTGATCTCTTCTTGAGCATCTTCATAGGTCTGTAGCCATGGAGAGAAGTCGTAGTTAAATGTTTGCGGTGATGAAAGGGTTCGGCCATAGCTTTGGTTAAATACTCTAGGAAAATCAAAAGAAGCTTTGTTGAAACCATCAGAATACATGCCGTGAGACTGTAACCAATTTTCCATACTTCCGTTTTTAAGATAGTTAAAGCCAACGAGCCCGGCTCTAGGTGCGACACCACGACCGCCAATGCCATTAAATGCACTGGCAGCAATGATACCTGCGACACCTGTACCGTGACCATCGCCGCTGTTGGCTGGTTTTAAATCAGCAGAATTCGTAAGGAAATCCCATGAGCCTGGTTTTACATTGTTTATAAGATCAGGGTGAGTAAGTTCAACGCCACCGTCTATGACTGCGGTGGTTACGCCTGTTCCCATAATACCAAGCGCATGAGTAAGGCTAAGGTTTAGATCTTCTCCTGCAACACCACCTCGCTCAGAAAAAGCATTTTGCCCTGTATTTTTCAAATGCCATTGTTGGTTGACAAGGGGATCACCTGGAAATAATGGGTATTCTTGTTGGGCACTAGCAGTGCCATGAAGTATGCCTAGCAAAGTAGCTAGATAAGTTATTTTTATTTTCATGGTATCTCAGTTTTTATTGTTTCTTTTACAAGAACAAACTATATACCCTAAAAAGGGACTTAATGTAAATAGTGGGTTATATATGTATTTTTGTTGTTTTTATTTTGTTTGTTATAAGTGGGACTACTTTGTGCTTACAGGAATTATGGACGGACGCGTTAGAATATAGCTGAGCACTCCGGCTTCGGTTATAGCGACAGACCACACCACCCAAACAGGTGCGCCACTAAAGCTCAGTGCCAGTAAGCCAACACTCATGCCAACCGCCGCGCCAATCTTGCCTTTTATGGGGATCACCTGATGTTGTCGCCATGCAAGCAGACTCGGGCCAAATTTGGGGTGGGTAAGCAGCCAGTTTTCTAACTTAGGAGAAGAGCGGGTAAAGCAAGCAAGGGCAAGAATAAAAAAGATGGTGGTAGGCATAACAGGCAGTGCCATGCCGATAAAGCCGAGACCAACAAAGACGATGCCAGCAACATGCAGCCAAAAACAACGATTGAATAGGGGGATTTTCTTACGCATAGGCATCCTCATATTTCGGGAGTGCTGAACTGGCAGCGCATCACGGTGACCTGAGCCAACATTGTTAACCAGAAGCCAATTATTAAAAGCATATCACAGCGACTGAAATTCGCGAATTTTCAACTAAGCTAAAGCAAAGAGATTATCAGTCGGACATCAGTGTTTGAAATAGCGAATCTGATCTCAGGTTAAATACAGGGAAGTGGTGCGACTGAAACGTTGAGGGGCAAAGTATGCAAGTAAATTTAGAACGTCTAAAGTCTACCTTATTTGCGCTCGCGGAGTTCGGCTATAACCATGAAGATAAGGGAATTTATCGCCAAGGTTTTAGCAATGAGGATTTTGCAGCGCGTAAATGGCTGATGGAATGCGCACAAAGCGAAGGATTTGTGAGTCGTATGGATGGCGCTGGCAATGTGATTATTGAAATGACCTGTCCGGATATCGCAGCGAAACCCGCAGTGATCATCGGCTCCCATCTCGACAGTGTGCCAGCAGGTGGCATGTTTGATGGTACTTTGGGCGTCATTGCGGGGTTTGAGTGTATTCGTATTTTAAAAGAGCACAATGTGCAATTGGATAGGCCGATTTGGGTCATCGGTACCAGTGAAGAAGAAGGGCGCTTTGGCGGCATGATCGGGGCACAAGCGCTCACCGGGAAGTTAACGCCTCACCAATTACTCACAAGTCATGATGCGGATGGCTGTATGCTTAGTGATGCCATGCGCGCGCAAGGGTTAGACCCTATGGATGCACTGAATGCGAGGCTAGAACCTGAGCAAATAAATAGTTTTTTTGAATTACATATAGAGCAAGGGCCCGTGCTTGATCAAAAAGGCATTCAAATTGGTGTGGTGGAGGGGATTTCGGGGGTATTTAAATGGATGGTGAAATTAATTGGAAAGGCCGACCACGCAGGCACAGCCCCCATGGAGATGCGCAGCGACGCCTTTATGGGGTTGGCTGACTTTGCCTACCAGTTAGACCGTATTATTGCAGAGGACGGCACAGATACCACGAGGATCACCGTCGGTAAGGCAGAATTAAAGCCGGGTTTTGCACATACGATTGCTGGAGAGGTGGATTTCACCATCGTCGCGCGTGATATGGACGAAACGGTGATGGAGAACCTTGAAATTGCCTGTCGTAAAGCGCTTTCAGCCATCGCTCGAAAACACCATTTAATGTTTGAATACGAGCAGGTGAGTTGGTTGTCTCCAATGAAGTGTACACCTGAGATGGTGGAATTTATTAGTCAACAGGCAGAGACCTTGTCGCTGAATTATCAAATCATGCCAAGTGGTGCTGGTCACGATAGCCAGTTTTTTTCAGAAGTGTGTCCCACGGGGCTGATATTTATTCCATCACTCAACGGCGTTAGCCATGCGCCAGACGAATGGAGTCATTGGCATGATGTTGAAGCTGGGAGTAATTTACTGCTGCAATGTGTTCAAAAAAGAGCAATAAAAACAAAAGAATAAATGTAAGGCTGGGGTGAAATTGGGTGAGGCTTTACTAGACAAATTTGATCCTTGGGCTAGTCTTTGTTACTACTAGAATAATGTGGATAGCAAAACTTGCGGCGAATTCGGACTTGGATAACCGCAGTTAGGGATTATGAGGATGTGGATCGCCCGAGTAGTAACCTTGGTCTTACTTGCTGCGAGCTTTAATGGGCTTGCCGCCTCGCTGAGGGTGAGCGATGAGGTCGTGACTGCTGGGTTTATTACGCTACACATTGAGCGTACAGGTCCCCCTCTACAACAACCAACACAGCTATCCATTCAACATCTTTCGGAACCTTACTCCCTCTCCCTTTCGCTTCAGCCGACTCAACAAGCGGTAACCATTAGTGGCTTGGCTGATGGTGATTATCTCGCAACCTTAGGTAGTCCCTCTGCTAACTCGGCACAAACGTCGGTCTCATTTTCAGTCAAACATCATCAGTTAACGCTGGCGCTTGCGCTGTTTGTACTGGGCTTGTGCTTATTTGTGCTACTTGTAGGGATGATTATGGTGGGTAATAAGCAAACGCACGATAAGGAAAGCGTATGATAAATGCTTCATTGGCGCTCGGTCTTGCCCTAGCGTTTGCTTTGCTATGGGTATTTTTTGGCTGGTGGATTGGCAGGCGCGTGCAGTCACATAATGAATTTGCGCTGGCCGGTAGAAATGTTGGGTTGGCCTTTGCTTGTGCCACTGCGATGGCAACTTGGGTCACCAGTAATACCACTTTAGTTGCCCCACAGCTCACTTATCAGTTTGGTATTTGGGGCATGATAGGCTACGCCTGTGCCGCATTCGGATTGCTGCTATTTGCGCCGCTAAGCCAACGCATCAAAACTTTACTACCCCACGGCTACACCAGTGGCGACTTCATGCGGTTGCGGTTTGGGCGTTTCTCTTGGTGGGTCTTTTTGCTGATCTCTTTCGTGTATGCCATGAGTTGGCTCGTTAGCCTAGGCATGGCCGGTGGCATTTTGCTACACACCCTAAGTGGCTTAGATTATCACCTTGGTATGTCGATTATTCTGCTGATGTGTGTGGTCTACACGCTCTTTGGCGGTCTAAAAGCGGTGATCGCCACGGACTTTCTACAGGCCATTATTATTTTGGCAGGTGTCGTCGGAATTGCCATTGTCGTGGCGATGAATGTTGGGCTTGAACCAATTCACCAAAAACTCAGTAGCGACCACCCCAAGCTACTCGACCTGCTTTTTCCTGCCGCTGTGATGTTTTTATTCAACAATATCTTTTTTGGTTTAGGAGAAATTTTTCACAGCAACGTATGGTGGTCAAGGGCGTTTGCATTTAAAGGTGGGGTGGGCAAAAAGGCGTATTTTATCGCAGGACTACTGTGGCTACCGATCCCCATCGTAACTGGGTTTATTGCGCTGGCAGCGCCGAGTTTAGGTTTGTATCCCGCTAGCGCCGATATGGTGGGACCCTTGGTTGCAAGCCAAGTGCTCGGCTATACCGGCTCGATCATTCTGTTCATTGTGGTGTTCTCAGCGCTAGCATCGAGTTTGGACTCTTTGCTCGCCGCAACGTCAGATCTCATCAATCAAGATATTTACCTGCAATACATCAAACCAAAGGCGAGCGATAGCGAACGCTTAAAAAGTGCTAAGTGGATCATTGTCACCTTAGGTGTAGTAACTTGGCTTTTGTGTTTACCAAAAATCGCCACGCTGGGTGCCTTGTTGAACTTCGCTGGTGCCTTCGTCGCCAGCACCATTTGGCCTATCGTATTTGGTTTGTACTTTGCGCGAATGACGGGAAATAGCGCTGGCTGGGCTATGTTGCTTGGCACGCTATCTGGCTTGATTGGGTATTTTTATATTGGCTTTTATGTCGCCGCATTAGTTTCTTGTGCGGTGTCGTTATTAATTTGTGTGATTGCTTGGCGTTTTAGTCAGCAATCATTCCATTGGCAAGCGTTGGGCACACAAAGCAAAGTGGAGGATGTATGATCTCATTGGGCGCATTTTCTAGTTTAATTTGGCTGGCCATAGTGCTCAGTTGTTTATGTCCTGTTGTCCTTGTCGTTATGTTCCTTATTGATTTTAAAAAGAGGCAGTTATGGTAAGTGCGCAGCAAGTAGAGTTTAATCGAGCGCAGCCGGATGTTTACGGGGATGCACATCCCAAAGCATTACTCAGAGCGATACAAGAAGACGGGGACAGGCTGCATTGTTTGGAGAATAAGCACATTATCAGTGTCGACCACCTTGACCGAGACGTGCTGATCCAGTTATTCCGCCTCGCCGCGAAATATGAAAGTAACCCTGCAAGGTTCAGCTCGCCGCTTAGTGGCAAAATTTTGATCAGTGCGTTTTATGAACCCAGCACTCGCACCCGTCTGTCGTTTGAAAGTGCATGGCACCGCTTGGGGGGCGATATTATGTCGATCACCGATCGCTCCTCAACAGGCATTGCGAAAGGGGAGTCGCTGCAAGATGTCGCCGAGATGTTCAATAATTATGGCGATTGTGTCGTTTTACGTGACACCTCTGTGGAGTCTATTGAAGAGATGATCCACAGCCTACGGATCCCAATTATCAACGCTGGTAATGGCATTGATGAGCACCCAACACAAGCGATGTCTGATCTATACACTATCTTCAAATGGCGGCCGTCGTTATTACTCCCTGACAGCGAAGCCTTTAGCCCTATAAAAATTGGCGTGATTGGCGTGCCGAGCCAAATGCGTACGGTGCGTAGCCTGCTGAAAATGTTTACACATTTTCCGCGTATTGTGGACGAAATATTCCTGCTCTACGACGAGAGTGTCGAGGAAGCGGTGTCGAGCGAGCAATTAGCCCAGTTAGAGGAAGCGGGGGTCAAAGTGTCTATCGGCCATGACTTGAACGCCGTTTTACCTGAGCTTGATGTGGTGTATATCAATTCCATTGCATGGGTTGGTGAAAGCTTCGAAACCTATGGAAAGTCGTTTAAATTGAGCGCAGATTCCCCCTTTAAGCCCGATGCGATAGTGCTTCATCCTCTGGCTCGAGGTGAAGAGCTGTGCACCAGTTTAGATGCCACGCCACACAATTGGTATTTTAGTCAGGCACGTGGTGCCGTCTTTTTACGCCAAGCCTTATTGACCTGTATGGTGCAGCGCGCCAGTACTGTGATGGATGTGATTTAGGGAGATATTATGTGCGGAATTGCTGGTATTTTTTCAACGCAAGCGCAAACACAAGTAGATAATCAATTATTAGTAAACATGGCAGCCATTCAACATCATCGTGGCCCCGACGGTTTTGGCTATAAACAAATGGCTGGCGTGGGATTTAGTCACGCCAGACTGTCGATAATCGACCTCGACGAGCAGCGAGGGCGGCAGCCCTTTATTAGTTCTGACAAGCGTCTAATGTTGGCTCACAACGGTGAGTTTTACGATTACGCGCGGATCCGAGCTGAGCTGGTAGCAAAAGGGGCAAGGTTCCAAAGTAAAAGCGACTCAGAAATTGCTATGCACTTATATCAGCAGCTTGGTCTCGATGAGATGCTGACGCATCTGCGCGGTGAGTTCGCGTTTGCGTTGTATGACCAGCAAACCGATACGTTGCACTTGGTGAGAGACCGCTTTGGTATTAAACCTTTGTACTACACTCAAGCAGACGACGAAATTGTGTTTGGCTCAGAACTGAAAGTGCTGTTTGCCAATCCTAAAGTTAAGCGTCGATTCTCAAGTGAAGGTCTATTTCATCAACTGATCCAAGTCATGGTGCCTGGCAGCACGGCATTTGCGAATGTACATCAAATCAAACCTGGACATGTTGTTAGCATCACCAGAAGCGAACAAGGTTTTAGCATTGAAGATAGACCTTATTGGGATGTTAACTTTCCAACGGCGCAATCGTATTTGAACAGCAAAGATGAAGAATATTACATTGATGGCGTGCGCAAACAGCTGCTAGAGGCGGTGCAGTTGAGACTCACGGCGGACGTTCCGGTAGGTTGTTACTTAAGTGGTGGCATAGACTCGTGCGCTATTTTGGGTTTGTCTTCAGCTGCGGCACAAGCACCAATTAAGGCCTTTACCATAGGCTTTGATAGTGCTGAGTACGACGAAACGCCGATTGCAAAGCAAATGGCGCAAGCCACCAAGGCCGATCATCATATTATGTCGTTAAGCGGTGACGAGCTATATGGCCATTTCGAGCGAACCTTATGGCATACCGAACGAACTATTTATAACACGCTTGGTGTTGCTAAGTATTTGATGAGCCAGCAAGTTAACGAGTCTAATTATAAAGTTGTGATGACCGGAGAAGGCTCCGATGAGCTTTTTGCGGGTTATCCAGCATTTAGAAAAGACCTGTTTTTATATGGCTTAGATGAACTTGATGACACCGAAAAAGCCCAGTGGCAAACCATGCTGGAAGACAGCAATAAGTTGTTTAAGGGGGCTATGCTTTCCCGTGAGCAATACGATAGTGCAGCATTAGATGAGGTGGTTGGTTTCACACCAAGTTGTTTGCAGCCTTGGCTGTCATGCAGTCACTTTGCCCATCAACTCGTTGCCGCCGAACACAGAGAAATACTCACGGGTTATGACGCAGGCAAAGCAATCGCTGAGACTTTAGATGATGCCATGTTAGAGTCTCGCCATCCACTCGATAAAGCCCAGTATGTGTGGATTAAAACCATGCTTGAAGGGCAAATATTAACTTGGGGTGGAGATAGGGTCGATATGGCCAATTCGATGGAGGCAAGGCCTGCCTTTTTGGATCATCACCTCGCAGAGTTTGCCTTTACCATTCCCCCGCAATATCGCATTAAAGATCGTAAAGAAAAGTATGTGTTACGTGAAGCGATGAAAGGGCTGCTGCCAGAAGTACTGTATGAACGAGAAAAGTTTGCTTTTATGGCACCACCGGCGCACTCGGATGAGAAAAAATGGGCGGCAATGCGCGTGCTGGCCGATAAATACTTATCTAGACAAGCTGTAGAAGCCGCAGGCTTATTAGACTTTGAAGCGGTAAATGCGCTATTTGAGTTACATGAATCGCCAGACGCAGATGATTCACTCAAAGTGCAACTAGATGCCGTGATCAATCACTTGCTTGGTGTGCAAATACTGCACAAACAATTTATCGCCGCAGACTTACCTCAATTTGCCGCCGCTGAAGCGGAACGCCTTGGTTGGAGGGCAGCCACAAACTAACGTTGGTCTTATTGGTATGACAGAAAACAAGGAAATAAAAAGGCGATGCGCCAACTAGTGCATCGCCTTTTTCATTTAATATCTAAAATTAATCCCAAAGATTAAAAGTAATAACCGAAGTTAATGTTGAAGCGACGCTCGCTTTCGTCACTATCGCCTGCGATTGAACCACCAATAAACGGCTGGTTTTTCGCGTGAACTAAATCAACATAGGTGAAGAATGCACCCGCAGCGAGTGACACACCTGTGACATTCATCCAAGTGTCTTCAGTGTTATCGGATTTGTCGTAAATAATACCGAAGTCGTTATAAAATTGCAGATCGGTAATTGGACCGAACTCAACTGGCAGGTTGTACGCTACATTAAAGTTCGACATGGTGGCTTCTGCTGCGATGGAATCATAAAATGCATAAGCACCTACTGCCATACGGTTTACATCATCAATATCGTAATGGTATTCACCGTGTTGTAACTGTAAGTTCCAAGGGCCTATGTTGCTATTTAAATGTAGTGCCCACGCGTTGTAATCACCTGCTCGGTCATTACCATCGTGAAGGCCACCGGCAAGGCCAGAGACGCCGATTTCAGTTGTGCCACCGTTGTGTTCAATATGGTACGCGTAACGACCAACAAAGGTGTTATATTCGCCGATTGGTTGCGTTGGGTCGTCATAAACGCCATCGCCCGCTTTACGGAAACCCACTACGTCATAAGAGTAGCGATCACTGCGGTCATCCACGTAACCGTCCACACCACCTAGCTCATCGTTTTTGAAAAAGCCAAGGTCAAGCTGCCAGTTGTCCGCCACTTTACGTTTAAATACCACCCCCATGTCGTGGTCGTCTTCAAGACCAATATAATAGGTAGTGTTAAAGAACCAGTTGTGTGAATTGTAAGGTGAGTTACCAAAAGGTACTTTAGTCATACCAACCTGAGCTTGCCAATGGTCGGCAAAGTCATAGTCTAGGTAAGCGTATTTTACCGCAGTCATATAGTCGAAAAAGCGGATTTCGGCATTTAAGCCAAAGCCACCGACATTGCCAGAGAAGTTCAACCTGAAAATATCGAAGTCAAAATCGCCACCACGGTTCTTGTTGTCATCGTCATAAGACGTATGGCTGTAGTTTGTTCTGATCGCGCCGCCGACTTTGATGGTCGGTTTTGTTTCAGCTGCTGCAACTTGAGTTTTAATTTCAGCTTTTGCTTCGGCTTTTTCAGCCTTAGCGACTTTTTCCTGTTGTGCTCGCGCCTGCTCTTTTTGTTCTAGCTGCGTGAGTTTCTTCTGAAGTTCAGCCAATTGGCGCTTTAGCGCGTCAATTTCTGAGTTTTCGGCAAGCACTGAATTAGAGCAAAGTGCTAGACCTAATCCGAGTGAGATGGTTGAAAGTTTTAACATAGTTGTCCCGTTGTTAAATGGTTGAGCGCAAAAACCTCTTACAAATTGTAGACCACCAAAGCTATCCTTGCAGAAAGCAAATAAATTTATGGTCCTTGATTGAATTATCCATAGTAACACTGCGGCCTATCTGACCTCAAAGTTACCCAGCATTTAACCATACCTAAGATGAATGTAAGACGAACAAGTGATCACATTTGTATGTAATTCTTGCCCAATAGCCTATCCCTCACTATATTTTTACTATCTGTGAAATGGTGTTTATTCATGAATATATCGCAAAAATTAAAGCTGTCTTTCGCAACGGCAATCGCGCTTCCTTTGTTAATCATCGCGGGGCTTATTATCAGTCAAACTAGGCAGCAGGGAATAGAGACCTTCTCGGAGCTCAGTGATCGAGAGGCGCTACAGGTTGAGAATGGCATACAGATGTTTTTTGATGAAATTGCAAAAAACGTAGACTATTTGGCAACCCATGCACAAGTCTTGAGCGCGCAGCAAGACGTGAAAACTTATATGGATTCAACCAGCACCACTCGACTTAATTCCAAAGTAGGAAGTAAAACAGAGCAAGCAGCATATTCGTTATTTGAGCACTTTGGTAACACGCACCCCGGCATTGCCTATATTTACATGGGGAATCAGCAAGGTGGTTATATTCAATGGCCTCTAGGTGAAGTGAATGCAAACTACGATCCTAGACAGCGTCCTTGGTATCAAACAGGGCAATCGGGAAATGGTGAGACGATCCGCACTAGCGCCTATTATTGGGCGCCGGATGATATGGTGATTGTGTCGACGGTAAAAGCGGTTACTGCCAATGGTCAAACCGTGGGTGTCCAAGGTATGGATGTGTCACTGCAAGGGCTGACCAAAATCATCCGCAATATCAAATTGGGCGAGACTGGCTACTTAATGCTAGTGGAAGACACTGGAAATGTGCTGGTCGATGCCAAGTTCTCCGAACATAGATTTAAAAAGTTGGCAGACATTGCGAACGGCCGCTATCGTGAATTGGCTCAAAATAAAGATGGGCTATTTGAGCTCGAAATTAACGGGCAAGACTACTTTGCCAACATCTATACAGCACCCAAATTAGGCTGGAAGTTTATTGGTTTAGTTGAAAAAAGTGAGGTAATGGCTGCAGCCAATGCGATGACGCTGACGATATTGATTCTAAGTGCTGTCCTGATCACCGTATTTTTGTTGCTAGCAAGTTATATTTCTAAGTTGATTTCAGCGCCCATTGTAGAAGTGAGTGACGGTTTAACTGAAATTTCGCAAGGCGGTGGTGATTTAACGCAGCGTTTAGACATTAAAGCTCAGGATGAAACAGGCAAACTGGCGACGAGCTTTAATTTGTTTTTAAATCTCATTGCTGAGTTGGTGACGCAAATCAATGAGTGTGCACAGCAAGTTAATGAAACCTCACGACAAACCGCTTCACAATCTGATCAGCTCACGGGCGCTACCAGTCAACAACAGCAAGCGCTTGAAATGGCTGCCACCGCAATTAATGAGATGGCGGCAACCGCAAACGAAGTGGCGGCAAGCTGCGCCAATGCGGCTGAGCTGGCCGGACAAACTCAGCAAGCATCTGAGCTGGGCCAAAGGGTGATCACAGAGTCTGTCGAGAGCGTCACAACATTATCTGAAGTGATCAACAAGGCAACCGCAGATATTATGCAGCTCGACACCGAAAGCGAAAATATTATGTCGATACTCAGCGTGATCCGAGGCATAGCGGAGCAAACTAATCTTTTAGCGTTAAATGCGGCAATAGAGGCGGCACGGGCAGGTGAACATGGCCGTGGTTTTGCTGTAGTGGCTGATGAAGTACGTGCGTTGTCGCAGCGTACTTCTGAATCGACGGAAGAAATTGCTTCTCAGCTTGATAAGCTTAGAAAAATGACAGAAATGGTGTCGGGAGAAATGAAGCGCAGCCTAACACGTACGGAGCAAACGGTTGAACTGACAAACTCAGCGCAACAACAATTTAGTGAAATTACCCAAGCGATTGTCAATATTAGCGACCTTAACACGCAAATCGCCACCGCAGCTGAAGAGCAGCAACATGTTGCTGAAGACATTAATCGCAACGTGGTGGAAATTAAAAATGCTGCGGATAGCGTGAGTGATATCGCTGTGAATACCAATCAAAATGGCGTGAGATTACATTCATTGTCGAGCACGCTCACAGAGCTGGTGGGCAAATTTAAAGTATAGCTTTAGCCCAATCCTCAAGTTCCATAAACCGTGAGAGTAATACTCTCACGGTGCTACCGCATTGGTATAATTGAATAACTTTCAAATTGGATGGATAACAGTTTACTCGTAGTATTTAAGTGGTAAGGTAGGCATATCATTGAGTTGACGTAGGAATCACCATGGAATTATCACCTTCAGTTTCAATCGAGCGCACCGAGTCCGGACTTGAGTATATTTGGGTCGACAGTGCATTTTGCCAAGCGAAGATCTTTTTACAGGGTGCGCAACTAACCGAGTTTACACCAGCAGGAAAAGGCAATTTAATTTGGGTTTCTGAGGCGGAAGATTACCTTGAAGGCAAACCAGTACGCGGTGGTATTCCAATCTGTTGGCCTTGGTTTGGTGTCCATAGCAAAGCGGATTGGCCAATTCATGGGGTTGCTCGCAAGCTACTTTGGCGCGCACACAGTGTTGAAGAAAAAAGCGATGAAATTACCGTTAAACTCACACTACCGATGACCTTAGTTGAAGCGCAATACTGGCCACACACGTCACAATTAGAGGTCGAGTTTGTGTTATCAGACAAGCTTGAAGTGCGACTGACCAATATCAATACTGGTGATGCGCCATTTACGTTAACGCAAGCCTTACATACGTATTTCCCAACGCCAGAAGTCAGTAATACCACAGTAGACGGGTTACAAGGCGCGAAATATATCGAATTTGGTGAAGGTCCATTTGAGCAAACCGAAGTGGTTAGCTTTGCCCGCGAAACCGATATGGTGTACACCCAAGCAAGCCCAGTGCAAACCATCAACACGCCTGCGGGCATTATTGAAGTAAAACGTGAAAACTCAACTTCTTGTGTGCTTTGGAACCCATGGCTTGAAAAGTCACAGCGTTTAAGCAACTTTAATGATGATGAATACCACAAGATGTTGTGCTTAGAAGCTTGTAACGTAATGGACGATGCCGTGCAACTTGCACCAGGTGAAAGCCATACCTTAAGTACAATCATCCGTTGGTTATAATTTTATATTCGCGGAGCACACTATGCTCCGCTGAAACCCTATAACAATAAAAATTCCCCCTATGGAAAAGCCCACAATACTGGTTATCGACGATAACGCCGAAGTACGCCTCAGCGCCGTATTCTTTTTAGAAGATCAAGGTTTCAATGTAATTGAGGCGGCAACCCTTGAACTTGCCAAGCCACTGCTCACCGCTAAGCAAGTGTCATTAGCCTTGCTCGATATGAACTTCTCCCGAGATACCACCTCAGGCAATGAAGGGCTGGACTTTTTGCGCTGGCTACGTGACTCCAATCTTAATGTGCCTGTGATCTGTATTACCGGTTGGGGAAATGTCGCGTTAGCGGTGTCTGCAATGCAGCTTGGTGCGAGCGACTTCATCGAAAAGCCATGGGACAATCAGCAGCTGCTGCAAGCCGTGCAGCAACAACTCAAAATATCATTAAAGCAAGCGAATATCGTAGCAAAACACAGCGAGCGCGGCGCGTTTCAATGGCGCTCTCAGGCGATGCAATCTTTATATAAGCAGCTTGCCAAAGTAGCAAAAACCGACGCTAGGGTGCTACTTACCGGCCCAAGTGGCGCGGGGAAAAGTCATTTAGCTCAGTGGTTACACCAACAATCTAATCGTTCAGCAGGACCTTGGGTTGAGGTGAATATGGGCGCGGTGCCAGAATCATTATTCGAAAGTGAGATGTTTGGTCATAGCAAAGGGGCGTTTACAGATGCAAAGCAGCATCGTGTTGGTCGTTTTGCAATGGCAAAGCAGGGCACATTATTTTTGGATGAAGTTGCGACTATTCCACTTCCTTTACAAGCAAAATTACTGCGGGTGCTGGAAAATGGCAGTTATGAAGTTGTGGGTAGCAGTCAGACGCAACAAGCGGATTGTCGACTTATTTGCGCAACCAACACCAATCTTGACGACTTAGTGAAAGCCGGTGAGTTCCGAGAAGACTTGTTATATCGCATCAATACAATTGTGATTGAAGTGCCGAGGCTCGCCGAGCGGTTTGGCGATATCGTGCCGTTGGCTGAGTATTTTGTCGCTAAATTCTGTGCGCAGTATGGTGAGCCAATTCGTGAACTTAGCCCTGCGGTTAAAGCTGTGTTGATTGAACACAATTGGCCCGGCAATGTGCGTGAGTTAAGTCACGTCATGGAGCGTGCCGTGTTAATGGCGGAAGGCTTGCAGATTGAGCTCAGTGATTGCCAACTACGCTTTACCGCCGCACCTAAAGTGATCAGTGATATGCCAAGCAAGACTTTGCAACAAGTGGAGCAAGAAATGGTGGAGCAAGCGATGCAACGCGCTCAAGGCAATGTCGCAGAAGCCGCTAAAATACTTGGACTCACGGCCTCTTCTCTTTATCGGCGTTTGGAAAAATATGGCCTTAAAACATCTGGCTAGCGCTGAGTGGCGGCTTGGGGCCTACTGTACGCTGTTAACCATTAGCTGTACGGTTTTACTGACTTTGCTGCTTCTGCAATTACAGCTAGAGATAACGTGGGTAGCTGCCGTATCGGTGAGTGTGTTGGGGCTGTTGGGCGGGTTACAAAAAATACTGTTGTCTCACCTTAAACGCATTGCCATGCGTGCTAATTGGCAGCTGGAAGCGATTGCACAAAGTGATTTTACGCAAACTATTAAGCCACATTATACAGCGGGCGTGGTAGCCGAATTTGAACAGCGCTTACTGGCCTTAAGTGCACAGCTACACAGTCAAAAGCGCCGCTATCATAGTCAGCAGTTTATCATTTATCAGCTAATAGACAGCCTTAATACGCCTATTATGATGTTTGACGAAAAACTCAAACTTGCCTATGCCAATGGTGCATTTGAGTCGCTTTATCATCGCCCTTGGTTAGAGTGTAAGGGAATAAGCGCGGCTCAGTTTGGGCTGGTGCAACAAGATAATCACTGGCATTTTGCAGATACAGCGCAGCAATCTCGGTGGCAGCTGCAAAGTAGTGAATTCTTTCAAGAGGGTAAGCAGTTTTCTTTACTTGTCGCACTCGATATTACTAAGGCATTACGTAAAAAGGAGCTGGCTGCTTGGCAACATTTAATCCGAGTAATAAGTCATGAGATCCACAACAGTTTGACGCCCGTCAGCTCCCTAGCGCAAACCTTATTAGCAAGAGCAAAGGACGAAAAAGAGCAGCATGCGCTAAGTGTAATAGGTCAGCGTTGCCAGCATTTACAACAATTTGTGAGCCAATACGCCAAAGTTACGCAAACCCCAAGGCTAGATCGGGAGTCAGTCTCTATCATGCTGTTACTGTCTTCTGTTGCTGCGTTATTTGAGGATACCGACATCCAAGTAAATTGCACTGTGAATACGCTCAATCTCGATAAAGCCTTAATTGAGCAAGTGCTGATTAACTTAGTTAAAAATGCCATTGAGGCCAGTGGTGAAAGTGCCAAGTTGACGCTACATGCTTATTATCAGCAGCAACAAGCGGTGATTGATGTACAAGACAATGGCCCGGGCTTTGCCAACCTAGATAACATGCTTACTCCTTTCTATTCCACCAAAGAAAGTGGGCAGGGAATAGGTTTAACCTTTAGCCGTACCATTGTGGAGTTACATGATGGACAACTGAGTTGTCACAACACAGACTCAGGTGGATTAATAAAAATTACTTTGCCTTGTTGATAATAATTATCATTAGCATATAATTAAAATTCCTTCAAAACCTTGGCAAGGAGCTACCATGTTAGTCACTTATCTGTTGGCCTGCGGCTTTATCTTTATGGCGTATAGCTACTCCAAATCATTCAAACCACATGCACATACCAAGGCAAAGTTGGCGGTGTTATTGAGCGCGGGTTTAATCGCCGCGGCAAAATGGCAGGCGGGGTTGAGTTCAACCGTGGTATTTTTTGTTTTTGCAGTGTCTCTTGCGGTACTTAGCTTGTTTATCACCCTTGCACAGCCACAAAATCACTGAAAAATTACGCGCATTTAGAGCAACTCACATCTTGCTTGCCCGAAATAGGCGTTTTAAGGCGTAGCGTGCGCAAGAAATTGTTACTAAAAAGCACACTTTTTCTTTACATCTCTTGTTAAGCTAGCGCCACCGGATTTATTTAGGAAAGGTAATGCGAGCGCTACTGATAATTTTTGTTGCTTTAACTAGCTTTGGTTTACAGGCTAAGTGGCAAACCATCAAAACCGAAAACTTTAATGTGCATTATCCTCAGGCGCTTCAGCAATGGGCGTATTCTGCAGCAAATGAGCTGGAGGTGGTGCGAGATAAAGTGCTGGCACAACAAGGTAGAGCCTTGAGTGAACGTGCTGATGTGATTATTTACGATCCAGAAAATGCGGCCAATGGCTTTGCATTACCCAGCACAGATAAACCAATGATGGCACTGCAAGCGACGCCGCCTCAAGCTGATTCCGTCATCGCAAATAACACCAGTTGGCAGCAGTTGCTCATTTTGCACGAATATATTCATCTCGTTCATCTATCACAGCCGAGCCGTAATCAATGGCGACAACATCTCAGAGATTGGCACGATATTACTGACTTGCTCGATGCGGTATTACCGCGCTGGGTCAGCGAAGGCTATGCTACCTTGCTGGAGTCTAGATTAACGGGACGAGGACGTTTATACGACAACTACAGTGAGAGCATTGTGCGTTATTACGCGCAGCAAGGTGCATTACCGACCTATAGCGCTTTAGATAATGGCGACAAGTCTTACCTTTCCAATTCCATGGCATACTTAGTAGGCGTACGTTTTCTAGCATGGCTTGAGGATAATTATGGCGCACAGACGTTAGATGCAGTGTGGACAAGAGTGCAGGCGGTGGAATCTCGCAGTTTTGAAACCGCATTTAGTGGTGCTTTTGGAGCGCCAGCAAGCCAGTTATATCGTCGCTTTATTGTTGAATATAGCTATCAGGCCATGCAGCAGGAGCTGGCCTTGGTTCCGACACAGAGTGAGCTTTGGCAGCGGTTCTCATATGCTGCTCGAGATATTGCATTCTCTCCAGATGGCAGTCAGTTTTTGGTGGTAGAGCAAAATCGTAAACGCCAAGTCACACTCAATATCTACGAAAACAAAGAAAATGTAGAAGCCATTGAGCAATTTAATAAGCGCAATGAAGCAATACTAAATGCCGATCCTAAAGATATTGTGGATATCGCACCTGAAGTCTTTCCAAAAAAGCGACTTGCGCAGCTTGATGCTCACAATTTTGCTGGTATCTATTACCCCCAATGGCTGAATGACAGCCATATTTACTTCGTTGCAAAAACGCCGGCTACAGACAATACCTTTATCAATGATTTGTTTGTCTGGAAAGTTGGTACTGGAAAGCCAAAGCAACTGACCGAAGGCGCGGGTATTCGTCGCTTTAGTATTGTTGATGCCAATACCGTTATTGCGGAGGTGTCCCGTTTGGGTTACTCACAGCTGGTGACCATAGAGCTGGACTCAGGCAAGCAAACGCCAATCACCACAAGCAAGCTTGGGGATGTCCATGACTTTCCTGTGCTCTCTAATAAAAAGACGACATTAGCCTATGTGCATGTTACTCCTAACAAACGCTGGCAACTTGTTGTTAAAGATCTTAGCCACGATACAACCGAAATCGTCTACTTACCCAAGTCACATCAATACCTCTCGGGGTTAACTTGGTCTCATGATGATGACAAGCTGTACTTTATCTCTGGAGTCGCAGGCCACTTAGCGGTGATGCGTTATGACATGGCGAGTAAAATACTTGAAACCTTACCTGCGAGTGCTAAACCGCTTGAGCAAATTATTACCCATTCACAGCAGTTACTGGTGAGCTATGCGACCCCTGAAGGGGTCAAGGTTAACAAAATAGTTTTTCCGGCTTGGCGCACCGTGAGCGTGTTGGAGCAAGTGGATGAGGCGGAACAAAAAGAACTGCATCCCCATCAATTACCTGCGGCTAAGATAGATCATACCGCGCTGCCCAGTTCTGATTATTCTGTGTTCGAACAGTCTTATTCTGTCGCCTTATCAGGCGCATTAAATAGCGCCTCTTTTGATAGTTTGGGCGTGGCATTAAAAGGGCAGGATGTGCTGCGCCAACTTGCTTGGCAGCTTGGAGCCGAGAAAAGCATCAATAATGGTGCGTTGATGGGCGCATTTGCCCAACTTGAATATCGTCATGAAAACTGGAAAACGACGTTTGATGCTGGATATCAAGAGCTAGAAGCGGATAAGCAGTCTCGCTCGCCACAAGTAAAGACCCCGAATAAAAGCAGCTTTAAGCAATTTGCCTTGTCATCTAGCTATCGTTTTGGTGAAGCATTGAATTTCCTCGCTCCCGAATTGGGCGTTATTCGTGTGCAACATGGTGAAAAAGCATGGAGCGGCGGGCGTTACGGCTTTAACGGTCGTGCAATGTGGGATACGCAGCAGCATGGTGTAGCACTGCAAGTCTCTGCAGCTCAGTGGCTAGGTGAATTAAATGGTTTTGATTATCAGCTGAGCTTGTTTGCTAAAGCATGGCAAATTCCATTCTATGCATCGGTCGATAGCCGCTACAGCAGCGAATTGCCTCTATCTGTGGGTGGTGGAGCGTTTACCAGCACTAGTACTAGTAACAGTTTACACGCTGTCAGCGAACCTATGTTGCCGCATCTATTTGCAACGGGAAGCCGCTATTTAGGCTATGAATTTGCAACTTCATGGCAGCAGGGCAAACCTAAGTTATTTTATAAGCAGCATCAGTTAGATGGAGAAGTGATTGGGCAAAATTACGGTATTAAGATGCGCTTACCTTTGTCTCGAGTGATATTAGATAAGGCCGCTGATTTTGCTCCTGCCGGATTAACCGATCTACAGTTTAGTGCTGGAGTTGGTCGTATAGAGGGGCGTAACATGACCAATGAAAACCGTGTTTGGTTTAGTGTTTGGTATGAGTTGTAGGTAATCGTTGCGGACTGCTATCAAACGATGTGCGAGGCTAGCCCCGCACATTGTTTGGTGTGTTATAAAGTGCTGAGATTAATTATGGTTCGCTATAATCTGCAAGCCGGAGTAAGCATTATACCCGCGGATCATCACCCAATAACGACCTGCACCTTCATTTAGGGTACAAGATTCGCTGTTACCATAACGGTAAGGGCGACAAGTCCAATTGCTGGTTGTTGGTTCTGCACCTTTAAGTACGTACATATCAGCATCACCAGTGCCACCACTTGTATTGAATGTCACTGTATTCGTGCCTGCAGGGGCATCGTAATAGAAGAAGGTTTCACTGCCGCTAGCACCAGCAAGCCCTGTTTTGGCTACTCCCTTGATAAGTTTTTGCTCTTCACCTGGCAGCGTCACGGTGACTTGTTGTGTTGTTGACGCAGTGTCACCATTACTATCTGTCACGGTGAGTTCTACGGTATAGCTGCCAGAGTTTGTGAAGCTATATGACGTTTGCGCGCCTGAAGCGGATGCGCCATCACCAAACTGCCAGCTGTGCTGTGTAATAGAACCATTTGGTGAACTAGAGCCTGAACCATCGAAGCTGCAGCTTAGGTCATTACAGCTGTAAGTAAATAATGCAACGGGCAATGGATCGGTAGTGCCGTTATCGCCAACAGGAATTTGGCCACCAAAGTGACTAGAAACCTGAGGCCAAATTAAGCTGATTTTAGCGCCTTTATTGGTACAGCCACCTAAGTGGTGTAGCGCAACAACATTATTGGTTGAGGCTGCAAGTACAGGCGAACCTGACGAGCCGCCAATAGTGTCGCAGTAATAGCCTATATCTGTACCGGTACCTCGACCATTCGCCGTTGCTTGGTTAACAGAGCACAGTCCATTGGTGTCTTGATCAGACTCAATCGACAGCTCTTTAGGATTACCTGAACCATGTTGAGGAATGTAAATACGCTCGCCTTGCGATGGATTACGCACGTCTAAGCCAAAATAACCAAACGGCTGGGCCTTAGCGAAATCATTGATGGTAAACAGCGTATAATCTAGTGTGTAATCTGTTTTAAGGAAGTCTTTACCTGTGACCTTAACCACAGTCTCGCGCTGGCTGCCGTTACAGCTCGTACTTTGATAGTTAAACCATACCTCAGTATTCGCCAGCTCTGATGCTGATCCCACACAGTGATTATTGGTAAACATACGGTTATCTGCACCAACACGCCAACCCGTACATAAACCACTGCCGTTCATGAGCAGTCTGGCGACTGGACGCGAGCGCTCGAATTCCACCGGGTGCGATTGCGCCCAGCACTGCACGTCTTTGCGTTCCATTGCGCCACAAGTTGACATGGGCGTCACATCGGTCAAGCCCTCAACAGTTGCTTGCCCTTCAGTACCATGATAGTAAAAATCGACTTCGGGTGTTTTGCCTGCATTACCTTGGCCTGGAGTATATTCAATGATGACTTTATCAGCAGAGACTGACATAGCAGAAAACTGTTTAACGCCGTCATCGCCGAGGCTTGGATCAACTGTTGCTGCGCGGAGGTTTGCTTGGGTGTATTCATAGCGCTCGCCACTATCCTCCGAGCGCACAACGAGCTTACCGCCGTTTGCAAGGGTGAGGTTTTTAAAGTGTAGTTTGATGTAGCTTGCATCTGGGTGTGAAACTGTTTGCACAATAGTTTGTGTAGACGTTGAAGTGCTTGTAGCACTGTTTTGAGTAATAAGTGGAAGGTTTAGATCGTACTTTTTACCAATCATTGCTTTGCTAGCTTTGCTGGTATATTCCATCATCTGAGCTTCCGTTAGTGGCGCTTGTGCCATCGCGATACCTGATGCTAAACCTAATGCTGTGACAAGAATGTGTCGTTTCATTGTTATTCCTTTTGAGTGTGTGGTTATCCAACTTGAGATAAAAAGTTGGGCGTCGTTCAATACCGAACCAAGCCTTGGGTGCACTGTAGAGCACGACCAGTTGGTGGTATGTTTTTTGAACATCCACACACCAAAATAGAAACAATAATTCGTTTTGTAAAGTTTTATATATATTATTTTAACATAAGTTTTACTTTATTAATTCCATGCCGGCGATAGTTAGATGTTTTCATGCCGCCGCACTTCTAAGCCTTCTAAAGTGTACTTATTTTTATACGGTTGTATTTGAGCCTTGCCAAGGGGTGGGAAATAGATTCTATAGGTTATGTTGTATTTTTATGTTTAGTTCTTAAAATGCGCGCCTTCAAAAATAAAAACCTTAAAAATCATAATTTTACAAAGTGTTTTTAAGGGTTTTACAGCACTTTAACTTAGCAACAATTTAGACATTTGGAGTTGGCATTGAGCGAATATTTACCGATCGTTTCTTCTTTCGTTTTGGTTTTAAGCTTTGTTCCTTTGATTAGGAAGATCCGTAAAAATCGCAGTGTATCAGGTGTCTCACTGTTAATGATGAGTTTTGGTGTTGCACAAAGCTCTTACTTTATTGCCTACAACGTTTTCTTTGAACGTTTTTTTATGGTGTTGCCTTTTGTTGTTACAGGTTCTTTAAGTGCACTTATTTTATATTATTTTATTCGCTACAACGCAAGCTCGAAACAGTGTAATCAATTAGCACTCTTACTTGGTTTGTCGACGCTGCCATTTGGGTTTTTATTGGCAAAGAACATTGAAGCTGCTGCGTTGCTAAATGCGTTAACTTACTTAGGGCTAGTGATGAGCTCAATTCGCGTTATGCCGCAGACCTATAAAACAATTAAAAGCGGTGATGTTTCTAACTTAAGCGCTAGGTATTTCTCACTGCAGTTTCTAGCGGGCGGAATTGGATTGGCAGCTGAACTGAGCTTAGCTCATGTGAGTGTCGCTCACGTGTTGATGTTTGTGATGATTTTACTGACTAATGCCGCACAATTAGGCTGTATTCAGTACTATCGCTCTAAACCCGCTTTAGCTTAGTGATATAAACAGACAAAACAAGGGCTAGCAAATTGCTAGCCCTTAACGTTTTCGCTCATTTCACTCGCGTAATACAAAAATTTTCGAGTTACGCTTCTAACGCTTTTGTGATCATACGATCAATATACGCTTTATGTGCCTTAGTTGCCTGATCGGCACCCCAAGCTGTGCTCTTATCCAAAATACTCTGCAGTTGGAATAGTGCAGCGGCTTTTGCCAAATTGTCGTATTTGCTCGCTTTGCTCAATCCTGCAACATTAATTAAGCGAGAAACGTACTCAATTTGTAGGTTCTGGCTTAAGGTAGTTGCATTCTTATCAGCAACGAAAATAGCGGCAGTCAGGTCGTTCATCACCTCGTTTAGGCTGTATTCGTTACCATAGTACGTAGAGTCGCTGATACGTTGTAATACATTCGCGTGTAGTACTTGGTCTAGTACCGACTTTTGCATGCCAAGTACCATCTTATGGACTTTAGGATCTTCGTTCTTACCATAATGGTTAAAGCCACGGCGCTGCGCTTGCATGTAGTTGTAAAGAGGCTGCATATTTTCAAGCACGGTCGGTGCGAAAACCATTTCCTTAAGCGCGGTCATAGCCGCTTTTTGGCGCGCAAGTGGTACTGGTGTAAATGGTTTTGTTTCACCTTCTGTGCCTACTACGCTGCGCTCAACGTATATACCGCCAATTTGGCGTGAAATCACAGTTGCTTGAGCACGGTATTGACCAAACAGCATATTCGCAGAGGTTAATAACTGTTGGTTAGACTGACCTTCAACACGCGCTTTGTCTTTTAGTTCGGTGAATAAATGGTTGACCAGAGTCATGCGGTCAACCCCGTATGTCACCGGATCGGATGATAAGTCGCCAATCATCACGCGAGGATCAATATGACGCCCCGGCGCACGCATATCGTCGGCATCGTTGCCAAAAGCTAAGCCATGTTCGCCAGAACGAGATAAGATCTTTTCAAGGCGCTGTTGCTCTTGGGTGTCATCGTTAAGTGCTGTGCTGTAACCAAATTCTATCGCCCAATCATCATACGGACCTGGTTTGGTTTGGAAGATATCACCTTGGTCAACGCCTAGAGGGGCAATGTTAGCTGGCGCGTAGTCCATCACAGAGCCGGTTACGATACCTTGTGTTTTTGACTTGTCGTGTACTTCTTTAGGACCCCACAAAATAGAAGACTTCATGTTGTGGTTTAGGCCTAAGGTGTGTCCTACTTCATGAAGAACCAACTGTACTAAGCCCTGTCGTAGCATTTCTTTGCGTTCGATGTCAGCACCTGTTGCAAGGCTTGCCGTCATCAATTGACCTTGCATTTCATGTCCAAGCGAACAGTGTAGTGTATCGCTTGATGCCTCTGCACCATGGCTCATTTGACCTTGTGAGTAGAGCGAGTCATACATCCAGCGGTTACGCATAAATACATACTCTAGCATGATGTCGGAACCAAGAATTTGGCCAGTAAGCGGGTTGGCAGTTGCTGGACCATAGCCGCCAAACGGTGGGCGAGGTGAAGAAGTCCAGCGCAGAACATTGTAGTTGATATCACCCGCATCCCAAGTGGCATCGTCAGGTTGTACTTTTACAACAATGGCATTCTTAAAGCCGATTTTCTCAAACGCACTATTCCATCCTAGTACACCATCACGAACCGTGTCACGCCATTCGACTGGTGTGGTGTTTTCAATCCACCACACGATAGGTTCAACAGGTTCAGAAAGCGCCGCGCTTGGATCTTTCTTCACTAAGTTCCAACGCTTAATAACGTCTTTATACGGCGCCCAATCTGGTGAAGTTTGCACGTCAAACTGATTGGTGAAGTAACCGATACGTGCATCATCGTAGCGAGGTTGGTAGTCATTGTCTGGCAGTGCGACAAAACTATGTTGTACTTTTAGCGAGACAAAACGTGAGTCTGTCACTGCATTTGAACCTGCAACTTTTGGGTTTGGGTTACTAAAGACATAATCAACAACGATATCTAAGTTGTTGCTATATGGACGGTGCTTAACGATTCGAGATTTCTTGTCGTCTAATTTGCCAAGGGCAAAGCGCTTGCTTGCGTTCTTGTCATCTGCACGTTTCCAAGGAGATACTTTATGCAGTGACTCACTTAAAAATAGCTTATTTGCTTTGAATAAAATTTTACCGTCTTCAGCTTTTTCAATTTCGATACTGGCGAGTACGGCTTCACTGATGTTGGCATCGCTCGCGTTCGCAATAGCTGAGTTTTCATCAAAGATAAAACGCGGCGTTTTGCTGATAATATCAATGCGGTTAAAGTGTTTTCTAAACTCAATCAGTTTCGTTTCTCGGTAGTTACCTCGAAAATGGCCGACATCGGTAACGCCATCAACAGTATGCGCGAAGTATAAGAATGGAGTATCAAGTTGCGTCTCATTGAGTTGCATTAGGTATTCTCCGCTTTCTTTATCCTGATAAAGCGGAAACAGGCCATCAATACTGGTTTTATTTTCGACTAGTGAAGCGATTGTTTTTTCTTCTTCTTTTTTGTCTTTTTTTGCAAAGCTTGGGGCGCTTGCGAAGGTGAGCGCGAGGGCAATGCTTAATGCCGTTTTCTTCATAATGTTGACTCGAAATTGTAAAAATCTGAGTGTACCCAAAACATCAGAGCCTGTCAGAAACTCAAGGTAAAATGAATGTAACAAAAGATAAACGACATATTGGCAAACAAAGTTAAGATCTCTTTCCAATTCCGAAAAGTTGTGTTCGATTTCGAAATATCAGCCGGTTTTGATATCTGAAATTAAGTTAATTTATTGAAATGGTTGTTTATTTTTATTTGGCATGGTTCTCGCTATCAGTCGACAGTCAGTGAGGAGGGAACATGGATCTAGTCAAACCGGCAAAGCCAAGAAAAACCAAACATTACATCGTTGCTGTCTGTTTAATGGTGGTGATAATTGTTTATTTACTGTGGCAACAATGGGCGTCTCATTCTAGTGTGATACGCGCAGAGATACTGGTGGCGGAAGTGAAACAAGGTCCGCTTACTTTATCAGTAGATAGCTTTGGGGAGTTACGTAGTGCTGAGCAGTTTTTATTAAACGCGCAAAGTTCGGCTATCGTTAAAACTATCCACCATAAAGCGGGCGCAATTGTGCACAAAGGTGAAGCGATCGCCGAGCTTGTGAGCCCAGATCTGGCGTTACAGGTTCAACAAGCCAAACAAGCTCTGCGCCAGTCGCGGACAATAAAAGAACAGCTGCTACTCACTCAACAAAGGGAGCTGTTAAACGAACAAACACAGCTGATGCAAAAACAAGGCGCGCTTAAAACCTTAGTATTGCGCCACCGCGCGGAGCAAAACCTTGCACTACAAGGCATTATTTCCGCGCTGAACTTTGCCCAAACTGAAACCAGTTTGAGTACCTTGCAGCATGAAATTAGCATGCTAGAACAGCAAGCTAAACAGTTGCAAGCACTACATGGCTCGGCGCTTATTCTTGCTAACGAGGAAATCAATATTCGTGAACAAGAACTCAATAACTTACTAGAAAAACAACAACAACTGGAGATTAAAGCCAGCACTTCAGGGATCATTGAGCGCATGCCTCTGGCGCTTGGGCAACGAGTCAATGTTGGTGACGAATTAGCATTGATTAGCTCTAACCAGTCGTTGATGGCGGTATTGTCTGTGCCACAATCCCAAGTGCGCTGGGTTGAAACTGGGCAAGACGTGATGGTGAACATGCAGGCCAACAAAGTAAAAGGCAAAGTGCTCCGAGTTGACCCCGTGGTGACAAACAATAGCGTGGAAGTAGAGGTGAGTTTACCAAATACCTTACCGAAGCAGGCGCGAGCGCAGCTGAGTATCTCTGCCAGCATCGCCATTAAGCATCTTGCCAATGCCACCTATGTTCAGCGCCCTGCCAATGCCAAAGACAATCAAACGCAGACCTTATTTGCACTGACTAGTGATGACACCGCAAAGCCGCTAGCAATCACCTTTGGTGCTTCAACGGGGAAATATATTGTTATAGATTCTGGCGTTGAAGCCGGGAAACGATTAATCATTTCTGATCTAGCCTATCTTGCCAGTCTAGATGAGACAATCTTATTAAAGTAGGAATATCAAAATGATAGTGCTTAAAAATATCAATAAAGTGTTCGAAACCGAAGAACTACAAACGCACGCACTGAGAAATATTTCACTGGAAATAGCAAAAGGCGATTTTATTTCGATCTCTGGCCCATCAGGATGCGGTAAATCTACTTTGCTATCCATCATCGGTTTAATTGACCAAGCAACAAGTGGTAGCTATACGATTGGTGCTCATGATGTGACAACTCTGACGCTTGATCAGGCCGCTGAGCTTCGCAATGAGCATATTGGGTTTGTCTTTCAGGCTTTTAATCTCATTGATGAAATTTCGGTATTCGATAACGTCGCTTTACCCCTAAAGTATCGTCCTGAGAAGTTGAGTAAGGCTGAAGTAAAGCTCCGAGTCGAGTCTTGTTTACAAAAGGTTGGGCTGTCGCATCGCGTTCAACATAAGCCAAATCAGTTATCAGGCGGGCAGCAGCAGCGTGTCGCGATTGCTCGTGCTTTGGTGACCGAACCAAGCATTCTACTGGTGGACGAACCGACGGGTAACTTAGATTCGAAAAGTGGCGATCAGGTGATGCAATTAATCGCTGAATTGCATCAGCAAGGCACCACAGTTTGTATGGTGACGCACGATCCACGTTATGCCGATATGGCTCCAAGGCAGGTGAAATTGTTCGATGGTGAGCTGTTAGGCACCGTCGCTTCTGCTCAACCTGTTAGTCAACGAGCATAGAGAGGGCACCATGCAAGTGTTCAACTTAGGCCGTGCAAATATTTATCATGTTAGTGTGGTGACTACGCTGAGCTGTGTATTCGTTGTGATGCTGGTCGCAATGGGGATGTTACATAGCCTGTATTTTTCACCTTTAACATATCCAGATTCAGAACGTATTGTGAAGCTTGAATACCCGATGTTTGATGAAAATGGTAACGAGAGTAGCGAAGCCTTTAATTACCCATCATTGATGCATTTATACGAGCATAAACCTGCCGAAATGGAGCAGCTGGCGATGGTGCATTATGCTGAGCAATTGCTTACTTCGGATGCCGATGCGCCACAAGTTGAATCAGCTTATGTCTCGCCACAGTGGTTTAGTATTTTTGATGTGCCGCTTGCGATGGGGCGGGTTATTACTGAATCTGTAGATGAGAGCAGCCCTGTCGCAGTGCTGAGCTTTCAAGCTTGGCAAAGTTACTTCAATGGTGATCCTGATATTTTAAATAAAACGCTGCGACTGGATGGGCGAGAGTTTACGATTGTCGGAGTTGCTGCAGAGCAGTTTTATGAACCTAACTTAAAAAAGCTGACACACAACACTGCGGTATGGCTACCTTGGCAATACAACCTAACTTCAGAGGAAGCTAAACCTTACTGGTGGAACCGATATGCGCTTAACTTGATGGTGGGTAAGCTGGCTACAGGGGTGGAGCATGAACAAGTCAGCCTCTCGCTATCGAACGAAATGAACACACTTTGGCGCAGCAAAGTGAGCGACAGTGAGTATTTTGCGAAGTGGTATATTGGCATTCGTGCGGTGTCGTTGAAATCAATTATGCTCGGTAAGTCTCCCTTATTGTTATTTGGAATGTTTGTGGTATCGCTCGGTTTACTTGGTATCGCGCTATTAAATATCAGTAACTTATACCTTGCAAGACTCAGTCAGATCCAGCGCACGCTGGCAATTCAAGCGGTGGTGGGAGCAAAAATAAGAGATATTGCGCTGATGCAGTGGTTACCGCTGCTAGCACTTTGCTTAGTATCACTCGTGGTTGCAATTGGAGCGTCTTATGTTATCTGCCAGTGGCTACAAAAAGAACTAGTGGGGCTGTTGCCGCAAGCGCAGCTGATAGCGCTAACCTGGCAAAGTATACTTGCACTGGGATTGGTCGCTTTATTGACGAGCTGGTTATTGTTGTTCGCAGGAATGTCTGCAATACGCTTTCGTCACTTAACGCACATGCTAAAACAAAGCGGTAAGGGGAATGCCGTTGTTGTGAGTGCGCGAGTGCAACGGTTCATGGCGGTGAGTCAGTTAAGTATTTCTATTATCTTGCTCTTCTTCTGCTTCAGTGTCGGCGTTGCTGCCTTATCTCATCTCAAAAATGCTTATGCGGTAGATCTCAAGAATAAATACGAAGTGACGTTTTATGCCCCTGATACTATGCCAAGAGATGAATACACAGAGGTAATGCGTCAAGCCAGTGAAGTCCTTGCGAATACCGCAGAAGTAATCGCGGTGAGTCGAAGCCGTTCACCGATCGGACAAGGCGTTGGCACTTGGTCATTGCAAGAAGTCGAGACGCTCGAACGCGTGCATCCGGTTGGCCGAGTTGTGGATAGTGGTTATCTTGAGTTTTTTTCTTTGCCGTTACTACAAGGTCAGTTTTTCGATAGTGAAGCGGTGCGCCGCGGTGAGCAGCAGTTAATTATCAATAAAACCTTTGCAGAGCAACTAGGTGGAGAGGAAAAGGCGCTAGGCAAGCGCTTGAGTTTTAACATTACAGACGAAGATGCGGCGTTTGAAATTATTGGTGTCGTTGCTGATTTAGCCGTGCCTGGCGAACCCGTACTGCCCCATGTGTATCGAGCAGTACAAGGAAGTAATACGGTGTTAATTAAGACTCAGCAGCCTGTCACTAAATCCCATTTTGCAGCGCTGCTGTTGCAAGTTCATCCAGCATTGAAAATCTTTAGTTTTAAATCACTTACTGCGCAGCGTGAGCAATACCTGTTGACTGATACCTTGGTTACCTATGGAGCACTGTTTATCTTCGCGTTGGCGTTGCTGCTCGTGATTATTGGCCTGTTTGGTGTCTTTCGTTATAGCCAATCACTTAAAGCTTCTTATTACGGTACGAAAATGGTGCTGGGTGCTAAGCATAGCGATCTAACTCAAGAGGATCTTATCACCCACTTTAAGCACATAGGTATTGCGTTAATGATTTCCCTGACCGGGTGTTTATTATTGTCGCCATACTTTCAGCAAACATTTAATGTGGCAGAGTTTTCGATTGCGGCTGTGGGGATAGTGTTAGTGTCGAGCTCGTGTTTGTACTTTTCACTACAACAACTACTGCGCAGGCCACTCAATTCATTAATCAACCCATCTGAATTAGTGAAGGGATAAGCATGACATTATGGCGTAAGCTATTGAGGCGATTGAGGTATAGGCTTAGGCTAAGTCTGATGTTAGTCGTGTTATTGAGCGGCGCTTTCGCCGCTATGATGATGAGTATTGGCTTATCATGGCAAGCTTATCAGTCGCTACCTTATCCGCAAAGCGATAAACTCGTTTGGCTGCAAGGGGATATGTTAGATGAACATGACAAGACGATCATGGAAAATGCTATCTCTACGCCTGTTGCGTGGCAGCTTGCTCAAGATCAGCAATTGTTTGATAAAGCCTCCGCAGTATTGTATAGCCACAGCTTATTACGTGGTTCAGTGGTTGAGCCAAGGATTGAGACAACTTACGTCAGTGATGATTTTTTTTCGCTCTTTAATATTGCTTTAAAAGAAGGGAGGTGGCTTTCCCAAAGTAATGAGCTTGGTACAGCACCTAACGAAGTCGTTGTGACAGAGTGCTTTGTGCAGCAATATTTTCCTGATGAAAATATTATAGGACAGAGCATTCAACTTGATGACCGTCGTTATATCGTGGTGGGAGTGGCCGCGTGCGATGAGTCCGAACCGCAGTTATATCAATCTAACCGGATGAGTGAGGTATTTTTGCCATTCACACTTATGATGGGTGACCGTATTACGGGTATGGACCACTTGGCGGTAAGAAGCGACTTATTTCTTGTGGGTCGCATAAAACAAGAAAATGCGCAGCTGCAATTAACGCTTTTGCAGGCGCAGTTTCAAACTGCATTTGAGCAAGCTCAATTAGAACAAGGGATATCTGGTCGTGCGACGCTCAGATTTTCGTTGTCACCACTTGCTGATAAATTAAAAGGGCAGCTAAGAACAACGACGCAATGGTTAGCATTTGCAGGCGTTGGGCTGCTTGTCATCACCTTAGTGAATGCATTTTCGCTCTACTTGCTAGACTTTAAAGCCAAACAAAACCAGCTGGCACTGGCGATTGTACTCGGTGCTAAGCGCGGCAATCTACAACTCGAACAGTGGCGTTATATTGCCTTGATTTTTTTGTTTGCGTCATTGCTTGCTATAGGGATAGCGAATGCTGGCGTTTGGCTAATGCAGTTTTGGTCGAAGGAGACCCTAGCCCATGCAGTTTGGCTCAAACTACCTTGGTGGAGCTTTTTATTGGTAGGTGCTTTTGCTCAACTCTGTGCACTGGTGTTTGTAAAACTGGCAATGTCTCAGGTGTCATTTAAGGATATTCGTAGTCAACTAAGTGGCTCAGGGAAGGGGCAGGTCAAACAATTGCCTAAGTCAATGAGTCAAGCCTTACTCGGATTGCAAATCGGTGTGGGCATAGTCACAATGAGTTTTGCATTTTGGCTATTGAGCTATTTTGGCGGGCAGTTGAATACCTCAAGTGGTTTTAACTCAAATAATCTTTATTTTGCTGAGTTACAGCAAAGTAACTACGATCGCAGCTCAGATGCTATTCAAGCAAGATATAATCAAGCGATGATAAACTTGTCGGCGCTTAGACAGCACCCAAGCGTCGAGAGTGCTGCTCTGGCTGGCGTATTACCCCACGAGTTTGTATTTCTGGAGCCGCTAAGCTTAGTTGATGATGGCAGCGACTCAGTCGTCGCTTATTTACAGCTCAGCGGGCCAAATTACTTTATCACCTCAGGCCTAAGGTTTATTGCTGGTGGCGGATTCTCTGAGGATGACCTAGCTATCAATAGTTCAGGGAAAAAAGTGGTGCTCAATCAGCTTTTAGCACAGCGCCTTGGCGTAACAGCAGCAGATATCGGCATGACCATCTACGACAGAAATCAGCGCCCCGTTACCCTTGTGGGTATTGTCGAAAATACCTTTAGCCATACGTCTCAAGCACAAGCCTTAGCTTATCTACCTTTTAATTTTATTAGTGGAAATATTCTGGTGCGAGCCAAAGCAGGAGAGAAATTAGACTTGCATACGGTTACCGCCTTGTACAAACAACAAAACCCAAGCCAATCTATTTTAAAGCTCGTCGATATCAAATCGCGGATGCAGCAACTCAATAAAACAGCCATGCTGAGCTTTTTAGCTGGGCTGGTGATCGCACTGATGATGTTAATACAGGTAGTGGCAGGTATGTATGGTTTGCTCGGCTACCTCGCCATATTGAGTACGCCAGTCTTCTATATCAAGCGTTTAGTCGGTGCTAAGGTACGTGATGTTCTTATTGAGCAGTGTTGGAGTCGGGCTTCTCTCGTGTTAGTCGCAGTTGTTATTGCAGTTTTCTTGTCTTTAGTCGTGGCGAGTACGTTTGGTATTTTGAGTCCACTGCTTGGGATCTATCTGTTGTTCGCTATCGTATTGGTAGGCAGTATAGTTCTAGTGCTTGAGCTTCATCATGTCACTAAGCAGATCTAGGGTGAAAAATGTGACAAAAAGCCGAAAAAACTGTTATATAAATCACAAAAAACGTACTTGAAAAGGCCTTTTTAAATCAATGGCTTTGGTACTTGATTGTTTGAAATAACTTTATAATTTTTGCTGTTTTTCGATAGTTATAAAAAGTTGTTCTAAAGGTGTAACAGATTCTTACAAATGTCACATCCGAGAACGCGCTAAACTTGGTACTATACGGTCAGGAAATTATCAATAGGTACTGTCATGCAAGCTAAAACTTTAAAATGGATTCTACCCTTTACCGTGCTTATAGTGGGTGTTGTCGGATTTATGTTCGTCAATGCCGTTGCTAAGAGTGAACCTGAGAAGCAAGAAGTCGATTCTCGTCCTGTTGTTGAAGTTGAAACTCTCGCTGCGCAAGATCACCAAGTTGTGATCCAAAGCTATGGCGAAGTAAAACCGCTAGAAAGTACACAACTTTCTATTCAAGTATCGGGCGAAGTTGAATACTGGCACCCTAACTTTGTTGAAGGCGGTGTGGTACAAAAAGGCGAAGTGTTACTGCGTATTGAGCAAGATAACTACGAAGCCGCGTTACTACAAGCAGAAGCAGAACTTGCCAGAGCTCAGGCGCAGCTTATCGAAGAGCAAGCACAAGCTGATGTAGCTGCTGATGAAGCAAGAAGATTTCCAAATAAAAAGCATACCGACCTATTTTTACGTAAACCGCAGGTCATGAGTGCCAAAGCCTCAGTAAAATCGGCAAAAGCTGCACTGCAGCGTGCAAAGCGAGACCTAGAAAACTGCGAAGTTATCGCGCCTTATAACGCACTAGTGGTGAAAAAAGACGTTGGTCTTGGCCAGTTCGTTTCTATGGGGAGTTCAGTTGGTACTGTCAATAATATCGAAACGGCGGAAGTGATTATTCCTATCGCGGGTTTTGATTCTGTGTTTTTACCTGAGCGAGTGTCAGGGCTTGCCGCTACGGTTTATCAGCGTGGTGTGAATGCCTTCACTCGTGAAGCTGAGATTGATAGAGATTTAGGTACTGTTGACCAACAAACGCGTATGAACAACCTGGTGGTACGTATCAATGACCCGTATGGTCTCACAACGCGCCAGCCAGCGATAAAATACGGCACGTATGTACAAGTTAGCTTTGCGGGTAAAACGTTAAAACAAATCTATCGTCTACCACAAGATATCGTGAATAATCAGTCGGTTTGGTTACTTAATCAAGATAACCAGCTTGAGCCACGTAAAGTGCAAGTTATTCGTGAAGAGGGTGAGTTCTTCTTAATCGGCGATGGCATCACAAGTCGCGATAAAGTGGTCATGACACCACCTGAATATCCACAAAAAGGCATGGAAGTTAAAGTTGCTGGCACGGACTCCTCATCAAAGCCTAGTAGTCAGCCGGAAAAGCTGTAACAGCAAGGAGCGACCATGAGTGATATAGAAAAAACATCGCAGCGCGGTATTATCGCTTATTTTGCGAATAATACGGTAGCGGCGAACTTGTTGATGGTCTTCATACTGATAATGGGTTTTATCAGTTATATGACTATCCAAAGACAAATGTTTCCAAACTTTGAAATCAATTATGTGACGGTGTCAGCTGTGTATCCTGGCGCGTCTCCTCAAGAAATTGAAGAGGGGATTTTGATCAAAATTGAAGAAGCATTAAAAGACGTTACAGAAATCAAAAAAGGGGTTTACCGTGCCGCTAGAGGTAGCGGTAGTGCGCAACTTGAAATCTATAAAGATGAAGACTTAACGGAAGTAGAAGATAAAATTCGCTCGCGTGTGAATAGTATCGCGACCTTCCCAGCATCCATGGAGCCTGTGCAGGTTCAGCTTATAGAATTTCGTCAAGACGTGGTGAACGTCGCACTGGCTGGTAATCTACCGTTGAATGCACTCAAGCCAATCGCCAAAGAGATCGAAGATGAATTACTCGAAATTCCAACGATTTCATTGGTTGACCGTTCAACCCCAAACTATGAGATTGGTATTGAAGTTGATCCAGATGCTCTGCGCCGTTACAACCTAACGATTAGTGATGTTAGTAGCGCAATTAGACGTTATTCAACCAACATTTCAGCAGGTCAAATCAGAACTGAATCAGGCATCATTGCAGTGCGTGTTGAAAACCAAATGTACCGCGGTAATGAGTTTAGAAACATCCCTGTTAAGGTCGGTGATAACGGCGCCAAAATTTATCTTCAAGACATCGCAGAAATTAAAGATGGCCTGACTGAAGGTGAATATTACTTCCGTTTGAATGGTGAAAATGCGGTATTTCTGTCGGTTAAAGCGACCAAAGACCAAAATATGATCCCAATCGCGAAAGCGGTACATAAATATATCGAAGAGAAAAACGCTAAGTTACCCGCAGGCTTAAGATTAGAACCAATCGTTGATATGACGTACTACCTGAACGCTCGACTCGAGATGATGAAGAGCAATATGTTACAGGGTGCGTTACTCGTCGCAATCATGCTGACTATTTTCCTACGCTTCAAATTAGCGCTCTGGGTAATGATTGGCTTGCCGGTGTGTTTCCTTGGTGCATTCCTATTTATGCCAGCTCTTGGGATCAGTATTAATATCGTATCGCTATTTGCCTTTATTATGGTACTTGGGATCGTGGTGGATGACGCCATTGTCATAGGGGAGTCCGCCTACTCCGAAATTGAACGCAAAGGCCACAGCGTTAAGAATGTGGTGATTGGTGCTAAGCGTGTTGCAACACCAGCAACCTTCGGCGTACTAACAACCATTGCTGTGTTTGCACCTATGTTGTTCTCATCTGGTCCTGAAAGTGCATTCTTTAAGTCAATTTCGGGCGTTATTATTCTGTGCTTGGTATTCAGTTTGATTGAATCCAAATGGATTTTGCCAGCACATATTGCTCATACTAAGATTAAACCACTGCGTCCAAACAGTCGTCGTGCTGCATTTAACAAGAAGTTCTTCGCATTTGTAAACGGACCATACAGACGCTTTATTCAGCGCTGTGTTGATTGGCGCTGGACCGTATTATTAACTTTTGTGGCGATGCTGGTATTTAGCTTTAGCTTAGTGACTTCGAATTTAGTGCGCTTTATTCCATTCCCGAAAGTGCCAGAGGATTATCCAAAGATCGAAATTACCATGAACGACAATGTCTCGGACGAGCAAACCATTGCGGCAATGCAGTCTATTGAGTTAATGGTGCGTAATGTCGATAAAGAGATTGCCCAAGAGTTCGGTCAAGGTATGGTTAAGGATGTATATTCTTGGAACCAAAGCCGCGCTAAGGGCTCAGTGTTATCGACGTTAGTTGACGAAGAGCTAAGACCATTTACGGCTTTTGAACTTGCACGCCGTTGGCGCGAGGCAATGCCAGAGATCACCGCAGTGAAATCAATCATCGTGTATGACAGTGTTGGCGATCAAAGTGGTGGTGAGGGCGAATTTGGCTATCGCTTGCTAGGTTCTGACATCGAGACCCTCAACGCGGCGGGTAGGCAGCTTATTTCAATGTTGCAGCAGCAACCTGGACTATTTGATATCAGCTCAAGTATTGACCCTGCGAGTAAAGAAATGCAGATCGCGCTTAAGCCAGTGGCTTATGAGCTTGGCTTGCAACTTGCTGATGTTGCGATTCAGGTTGGCAATAGCTTCTACGGTGGCGAAGCACAGCGTGTTATTCGTGATGGCGAAGAAATCAAAGTGATGGTGCGTTATCCTGAACTAGATCGTAAAGCTTTGGCTTCACTTAAGCGTACTATCATCACAACGCCAAAAGGTAAAGAAGTGATGCTAGGCGATGTCGTAGAGTTTACCGAGAAGCCGGGTATCAATTATATTCGTCGTGAAGATGGGTTTAGAACGGTATATGTATACGGTAGCATCGATGAAGAGCTGATTGAGCCAGATGCCGTGGTTAAGAATATCGAAGAAAATATCTTACCAGAGCTACTGAAACAGTTCCCAGGCGTCAAAACTAAGCTAGGTGGTAGTGTGGAAGAGCGTCAAGCGCAAACCAGTGAGCAGATCTTATTCTTTGCCGCTGGTATGTTGATGGTTTATATCCTATTGGCTGTACCGCTGAAGAGTTACGCACAACCGCTTATCGTGATGTCGGTAATTCCGTTTAGCTTAGTGGGCGCGCTATGGGGTCACTTAGTGTTTGGCTTAGATATGAGTACTATGTCTATGTTTGGACTAGTAGCCGCTGCAGGGGTTGTGATCAACGACTCCTTGGTAATGACGGACTATATCAACCAAGCACGTGCTGAGGGCGTTAAGCTTAAAGAGGCGGTTATTGAAGCGGGGTGTGCACGCTTTAGGGCAATCACGCTAACCTCTATCACGACGTTTGCTGGTGTAATGCCAATCATCTTTGAAACGAGTCTACAAGCAAGATTTGTTATTCCGATGGCGGTATCACTTGGGTTTGCAGTGCTATTCGCAACGCTTATCACGCTGGTGTTAGTGCCGGCCTTATATATCATCTTAACGGATGTGCAGGGTGCGGGTTCACGCTTAAAAGCGAAGATCAGACGCAAGCCTAAATCTGACGATAACCAACTAGAGAAAGCAGAAGCTTAGAAACTCTCGTTTCCACTCAATAATATAAAGGCCGCGCAGTGATGCTCGGCCTTTTTCTTTGCGCGCTGGTATGGCTCTTGAATCATGATACACTGGCGAAAAATAACGAATTTAGGATGACAACTTGGTGATGGAAAAAACTAAACCGCTAGCCAAAAAGCAGCCGAAATCCTTGCTGCACCATAATCATGAGCGTATCGACAACTACTACTGGATGCGTGATGACGAGCGTAAAAATGCTGATGTGTTGGCACACCTCAAAGCAGAGAATGATTACTGTGAAGCGCAAATGGCGCCTCACCAAGCACTGCAAACCCAGCTGTTTGAAGAAATGAAAGGTCGTATCGTAAAAGACGATAGCTCAGTGCCCGCAAAAGATGGCAACTATTGGTATGTGAGTGAAGTGAGTGGTGATGAGGAATATGCTAAGTATTATCGTGCATCACAAGAAGATTTGTCGGATAAAAAACTGCTGTTAGACATTAATCAGTTAGCCGCTGGCAACGAGTTTTATGACATCGGTGATATTACTGTAAGCCCAGACGAGCAACTGCTTGCCTATAGTGAAGATACCGACGGGCGTCGAATTTATACCATCAAGTTTCTTGATTTAAACACCAATACGCTACTACAAGACGTGCTGTATAACACGGAAGGTCAGGTAATTTGGGCGAACGACAATAAAACCGTATTTTATGTCAAAAAAGACGAACAAACGTTGCTCGGCTTCCAAGTGTATCGCCATGTGTTGGGAACGCCACAAAGCGATGATATTTTGGTGTTTGAAGAACAAGATCGCCAATTTTATATGGGATTGGGTAAAAGTCGTGACGAAAGCGCTATTTATATCTATCTCGCAGCAACGGAAACGAGCGATCAGTTAATACTGGATGCAAACGATCCTTGCGGTGAGTTTAGCACTCTTATTCCAAGAGAAATTGGCCATGAATATGGTCTTGAAAAAATGGGAGAGTTCTTTTACATCCTTAGTAATAAGAACGCTAAAAACTTCCGTTTAATGCGTGCAACAGCGGCAACCGTTGGTGATGTCGAGCAATGGGAAGAGTTGGTTGCCCATCGCGACCATGTACTATTAGAAGGCTTGGAGCTGTTCCATAGTCACTTTGTGCTGACTGAGCGTGAACAAGGGCAGATCCGTTTTGTTGTCCATGATTATCAAGGGCAGAGCTATCACCTTGGATTTGATGATGCTTGTTATTTTGCTACGGTAGGAAATAACCCTGAGCCAAGTTCAAGTAATATTCGTATCCACTACTCGAGTATGACAACTCCCAGCTCAGTGTACGATTGTGATTTAACCACTGGTAAGAAGACGCTGAAAAAGCAACAGCAAGTGTTAGGTGATTTTAAACCTGAATATTATCACTCTGAACGTTTGCATATAACCGCAAGAGATGGTGTTAAAGTCCCTGTGTCTTTGGTGTATCGAAAAGATAAGTTTAATCAAGACGGTAGCAATCCACTATTGCAGTATGGCTATGGTTCTTATGGTATTACTATCGACCCTAACTTCTCTAGTCAAATTCTAAGCCTGTTAGATAGAGGGTTTGTATACGCGATTGCGCATATTCGAGGTTCTGAGATGCTTGGTCGTGAATGGTATGAGCAAGGCAAAAAAGCGCATAAGCAAAATACCTTTAACGACTTTATTGATGTTACCAAGGCCTTGGTTGAGCAGGGCTACGGCCATAAAGACAAAGTGTTTGCATCAGGCGGAAGTGCAGGCGGCCTGTTAATGGGTGCAATTGCAAACCAAGCTCCAGAGCTGTATTTAGGGTTAGGCTGCCATGTGCCTTTCTTGGATGTGTTAACTACCATGTTGGATGAGTCAATCCCATTGACCACAAACGAGTATGATGAATGGGGTAATCCGAATAATGAAGCGGACTACCAGAATATTTTAGCGTATTCGCCGTATGACAATATTGAAGCCAAAGCCTATCCAAATATTCTAGTCACCACAGGTCTGCACGACTCGCAAGTGCAGTATTGGGAGCCAATGAAGTGGGTTGCTAAGCTTAGAGAATATAAAACGGATGATAATGTGCTGATCTTTAAAACCGACTTGGAAGCGGGTCACGGTGGTGCCTCAGGCCGATTTAAAAGCTTACATGAAAGAGCGCTAGAAATGGCATTCTTTATCAGCTTATTGAATGGTAGGTCGTAGTTCTGACTCGACAACAGCGAGATAAAAGATCGCGAGGTAAACTCGCTCCTACCAGAGGAAAACCTAGGTAGGAGCTGGCTCTGCTTGTAAGTCGTAGCTTTAGCTCGACTTGTACACCCTAGCTCTAACTCGACAACAGCGAGATAAAAGATCGCGAGGTAAACTCGCTCCTACCAGAGGAGAATCAAGGTAGGAGCTGGCTCGCTTGTAGGTCGTAGCTTTTAGCTCGACTTGTACACCCTAGCCTTAATCTTAGTTTAAATATGCTTTAAGCATCCACACCAGCTTCTCTTGCTCTTTGATGTAGTCGCTCATTAGCGCAGCTGTCCCTTCATCTTCGGCTTCGCCCGCCTGCGCTAGAATCTCACGCTGCATAGAAATAAGCGTTGTGTAGCCATCAAGCAGGGTTTCTAGTGCTTGCGTACCATTGCTGATCCCTTTTGCTTCTTGAATTTTGCTGGTTTCCAAATAATCAGAAAACGCATGCAATGGGTTGCCTTCAATTGTCAAAATACGCTCTGCGATTTCATCGACTTTCTCAAGTAATAGCGTATAAATTTCTTCAAATTTTAGGTGTAGTTCAAAAAACTCACGACCTTTGATATTCCAGTGAAAACCACGGGCATTCATATATTGAATTTGGTAGCTGCTTAGTAGCGTATTAAGTGACGTTACTAGCGCTTGGCTCTTTGCTTTGTCTAAACCGATAGAATTAATGTTTGTCATGCGATGCTCCTTGTTGATTCACAGTCAGTATGGCGCAACCTTGGGTGATTGCCCAATGATTAAAATCAAAGTGTTTAATCGGAAAAATCAATTAATAAAATAAAAACATATTAAATATTAATACAATATGACGTTGGGATGAGCGTGGTAAAAAACAAGATGAAACCCCAAAAAGCGCTCAACAATAACAAGGTGACATGAATACTTGGCGGGAATAAAGCTTGCCAACTTTTCCCAAAGCCTTACCAGAGCGCGTAGTTTTTGATCTAAGACAAGTGTTTAATCTCGTTCGTATTTTGGCGGTTTTAAACTTGATTTAGGTCAAAATATCGCCGCATCATAAGCGCATAATCATTTCATCAAGACACAAAAAACGCGGTGTCTACTACTTGAGGAAATGAGTATGAAAGGCAAAACAAAATCAGAACATAAAATGGAACTCGTCGTCGTTGTTATCGCTTTAGTGGCTTTTGTTGTTGGGCTCGTAGGTCACTTAGCTGGCGCAAGCATCGCAAACTCAGATACCTTTGGCTATATTGCAGCGCCAGTACCGTTATTAGTTGGCTTGATCGCAGTGATTGCTTACAAAGTAGCTGCAAGCGCAGAGCACTAAGGCCTCCCTAACAGCTCGCAGATATAGTCCATTACCGCACGGGAATATATTAAGCTGGTATGGCTGAGATGAAATACTTTGTGCTCGGCCATGCCACTGAGCTTGGTTTCTTCTAACAGCACAGTGCCATCCGACTGGCTACCTTTTTGTAGCAGTGGCATTAGTCCAATGGGTAAGTCACCGGCAATACTGTAAAGCTTGGCGTCGAAAGGCCAATCTTGATTGTTAGATAATAAAAACTCCACACTGTTTTTTAACAGTAGCTCCAGTCCTTTGTCGTGCATATGCTTGGCAATGGCACTGCCTTTATGTGGTGTCCCCAAGGTTACCACTTTTTTTACTTGCTTGCTCGCGGCAGAACCTCGTTCTAAATATGCTCTTGCAACTAAGCCTCCCATGGAGTGGCAAACGAGGGCGGCGGGGCGATCGCCAACAAAAGTATCAATAGCGGCGCAGATCTCATCAATATCTGGCGTTAATGTGTTATAGCTTAAATTGAGAATACGGTAGCCCGATTTACCTAAGCGAGCGCTAAGCGGCCGCATCACAAAGCCAGACATGTACAAGCCGTGTAGCACCACAATGCTCTCGATTTTGGCGCTCGCGGTAATATTGAGTGGAATAGGAGCGTGGTTCATACCGCCTCTTTAAACTTGAATACTTCTAAGCCTTGCGCGAGTGTACCACCCTCACTTGAATACTTGATGTATAAATCAATCCAAATTAGAAATTATTATTCTAACTAATCAAATTGCCACTCTTGCTTGTAATCGTACCTAAAGCCAATGGAGATGGAGTCCATATCGATTTGGTTGTCGAAGGACTTGTTCAAATACTCCAAGTGCACTCTGAGGGGCGGTGTTGGTAGCCACTCAAGTGTAACATTGTAGCCATCGAAGCTTTGATTAAGCGGATCATGACTGCCGTAACCGTCATCAAAATCAAAATATCCGGTTTTGAGTTTATAGTGTTTTGCGAGTTGATAGGCCAACGAAAGATCAAAGGTGTGGCCTTGTCGAGAATCAAGAGCTTCCACGCGTTGATAGTCTTTGTCCTGATATGCCATTGCAGCGTAAAAGCGGGAGGTAAATTGGTAAGCCAGCGCACCAGACCAAAGTTGGTTTTCGCCAATATGTTGCTCGTTATCGTACACATCGTTTTGTTGATAAGTAATCGCCGCGTGTAAACCTGCGTTATCGTAACTTAACCCAGTGTTGAATAAATCCGTTTGATTATCGCCCTTATCACCATTAAATTGGCCTGCGGCGATAAACGTCATTGGCCCCAATTCGTAGCGGTAAGTGACTAAATTATCAACGAAAAAAATACTCTCTGGATCGTAAGCAAATGGGCTACTGGCGTGATTAAAAATATCAACGTATTCGGCAATAAACAGATACTGTGCAGGCCTTTGTTTGCCAATGCCAAATCGACCATACGGTGTACCTAGCGCAGTATAAGCACGGCGTGACTTGCCAAAATTTCCTTCATTGGCGAGATCGATGCCCCATTCACCATGAAGTTCGGCCTGCCAGCCCGGCATAAATTCATGAGTTACTTTAATCCCTGCGTGGGATAAGGCGTCACGAACATCCCAGTTACTTGCGTCATCTTGATTGATTACGCCAAATGTCGGGCGTATTGTGGCATAGGTTTTGAGCGTGGTTGAGGGCTCGCTAGGTGGTTTTACCGGGTCACTTTGTGGTGTTGATTTTGCCATTGGAGCTGCGGCCTTTAGTTCGCTATTTTGCGTCATAAACCGAGCTTTAAGCTCAGCTAATTGCCGCTCAAGATTTTCAATGTCGGCCATGGTGACAGGTCGATCGGTTGCTAAAGCTACTGAAGAAGTCAGTAAACAGGCTAGGCCAATCAGTGCGGTTGAGTTGCTCAAAGTAAAATTCATGGTTTTTACATCGCTCAGTTGCCAATAATCGAATTATAGACAACACTTTTGATATTCGAGCACTTTTTATTCAGGCTGTTGAATATGAAGATCCGCACTAAGTTCTCTGTGACTTCTGCCATAGTGATCTTATTGATCATCACGACGACGACGCTTTCTACTTACTGGTTTGTTAGCGATTCGGTGAAAACCAAAACCCATGCCTATGTAACAGATAGCACGCAATTGCTGGCCGTGAGCATAGAGAATTGGCTGGCCGGTAAAGCAACGCAAATTAATGTGATAAAAAGTCAGTTAGAGCAAAACTTTAGCGATGATAACTTTCAACAAGCACTGAATACACCAGTGTTTAAAAACGAATTTTTGCTGGCTTTTGGCACTTTGGCTAATGAGGAAGGGCTCAGATCGAACAACCCCGCTCGCAAAAATCCTCCGGGCGTAGATTTTAGAGAGCGAGCTTGGTATCAGCTTGGAAAAAACCAAAATAAAACCGTTTATACCAGTCCATATACAGACGCGGCGACAGGTGAATTATTGCTGTCGGTGGTGTCTCCCATCATGGTGAACGGTAATTTTAAAGGGGTAATTGGGGGAGATTTAAGCCTAAAAACCATCGCTAATAGTGTCAATCAGGTTAACTTTGATAACACGGGCTATGCCTTTTTGGTCGACAAGTCTGGTAATGTAATTTCTCATCAACATGCCGAATTTAACGGCAAAAAATTGCAACAGGTATATCCAGCTTTACGCTTAGATAGCGTAGATAAGTTGCAAGAAGTGGATACCAAAGAAGGCAAAAGGTTGTTTTACTTACATTCGCTTGATAACACCTTTGGTACGGACTGGTATTTGGCGGTATTAATCGATAAATCAAAAGCCTACAAAACACTGACTGAAATTACAATAAACTCCCTGATCATTGCTATTTTAGCCGTGGCTATTGGAGTATTCTGCGTACGGACGTTAGCAATTCACTTACTCCAACCATTACGGGATTTGGAATCTGCAATCACCGGCATGGCAAGTGGGGGCGGTGACTTAACTCAGCGCTTAAAAATTGTTAACGAAGATGAGTGCGGCACGGTAGCGCGACAATTTAATTTGTTCTTGGGCTTTTTGCATGGGTTAGTAAGTAATGTAAAAGAACGTGCAGACGACGTGGTGATAAGCAGTGATGCCGCCAAAGAGCTGTCGACGCATTCTTCACAGAAACTTGATCAACAAGTTAGCCTAATTGAAAACCTCGCTACCGCGATGAATGAAATGAGTACTACCTCGACCGAAATCGCAGGTAACGCGCAGCAAGCCGCAAGCTCTATCACCTCTGTAAATGAAAAGACCTCCGAAGGGCAAGAAATATTCTTTAAAGCGCGAAGCCAAATTAATGCTTTGGCTGACGATATTACTGCATCGTACGAGTTGAGTACGCAACTTGCAGAATACAGCCAAAATATTGAGAATATTCTTTCGGTCATCAATGGCATTGCAGAACAAACCAATCTACTGGCACTTAATGCTGCAATTGAAGCCGCACGTGCCGGAGAGCAAGGTCGTGGTTTTGCGGTTGTGGCCGATGAAGTGCGTTCTCTAGCATCAAAAACACAGGAATCCACCACCGAAATTAAGTCCATGATCGACCAGATCCAAGCCTCGTCCATTCAAGTTCAGCAATCTATGGGAAGTAGCCGAGATAAAACCCAGCAATGTGTGTCACAAACCGAGCAAGCGACACATATGCTAGAAGAAATCTCAGAGGCAGTAAAAGAGCTTATGGATCGCAATATTCAAATCGCAACAGCCATAGAAGAGCAAAGTGTGGTGATTGAAGAAATCAATAAAAATACAATACATATCAACGATATTAGTGTCGAAGTCGGCAGCTTTTCTGACAAACAATACAGCGCCAGCGAAGAACTCGCTAAAAACGCCCATGAACAAGAAGCGCTACTGTCTAAGTTTACGTTGTGAGTTCTTGAGTTTGAATAATCCACTCAACTTTTGAGTGGATTATTACTTAATTGTGGCGTTGGTATCCCTACTATAAGTCTTTTCCTATCAATCCATCAGTATTCTGTTCTAATTACATTATAAGGTTAATTAAATGTTAATTGTTTGGGGTGAGGATGGAGCAAAGCTAGATCCAAGTGTTATTTGAGTAATAACTCAAAAAATAAATTATAATTGACATATGTTAAAAGTATGATGATGTACCTGTATTGAGTCCTTTAGCAGTAAAGTAATTACAAAATGGTGGTATTTAATGCAACTAGGTCTACGCAAGATCGATCATAATTATAAGAACTTTATTTACAGATATGTATCTTCGAGTTTCTGTGTTAGACAATTAAAAAATATACTACCAATGGAGTTGGTTTTACATGATTATTATAGTTATTCATTAAAAAAATAAAAATTGAAAATATATTGAGATTGAGAGGGAAGTTCTATAAAACTATTGATTTTGGTTTGAGGGGAAGGGAACTTGAGGAAAGTGAAATTTATTTAATTAATAAAAGCCTCAGTTTAGAGCTTCCAGGCTATAGGACTCATAAGTCATGGGTTGGTAGGAGTGAAAATGATAAAATTTATATACCACCTGAACCCAGTAAAATTAAAATTTTAATTAACGATACGATAAAAATATTTAACAAGGAAAGAGTTGGGAATAATTTAACTTGTAACCTTTTTTTATATTTTAGAATTGTAGCTATAAACCCATTTATTGACGCGAATGGAAGGACCGCTCGCTCTTTATTTCTAAGCTTAGTCGAAGAAAAGTATAGCTTATATTGTCCTAGACTTCATCTTTCAAAGAAAACTGAAGAAATTTACAACGAACTATGTTTTAAATCTCTTTCATCCTATGAGAGTTTTGCTAACTCTCCAGAGTTAAGAACACTATTAGAAATGGGAAAGGAGTTGACCAATTACTTTAACAATGAAAAGGAATCCTTGGTTTTTAATGTGGTGCGAGATTATAGGGTGACGGATGAAGAAAGGTTTTATAAATTATTTAATGTTCTGGTTGATAAAGGGGTTTTTATAGAAAGTGTAGAGGGAGTAAAAGATGATTTTTATATTAACCTTAAGAAAAAAGGTGTTGTTGAAGTCTTACCAATATTTGGAAGAGTCGGTAACGTTATAATTTCAAAGCATATTTTCAATTACCACAATAAGTTACATGAAAAGTTAATAAAAGGAATGAAATGAATATAAAAAAGAGTTTGATCTTTAGTCTGATAGGGGCTGCTTTATTAAATGTTGATATCGATGCTTACGAACTATCAAATAGTAACTCGCTATCAGTCGGCTTTAAAAGTGCATATGCTATTGAGAGGATACAAGTAAATGGCGTTGCTATTCCGAAGAGCCGATTTCGGCATTCTGTTAGTAATTTAAGTCGTACATTTGAAACTTTGGGTGATCGTTATGGGTACGATAACTCTAGCTCTGAGCAAAGAGAAAAAGAAGCAAGAGCATTTGATGCTGAGGTTCGATGGCTCTGTGGTAATTATGCAGATCAAAAACCAGACTCTTGTGATCCATTGTTAAAACCAACAATATCAGTCGATGGTTGTAGCTCAGAAATAGGTTCTATTGATATACTTAATAGCTGGGATGGAGTTTTTAGAGATAGCTGCAACAGCCATGATAAGTGTTATTCTACTCTTGATTCAGGACAAAAGAATTGTGACGATCAATTTCACGCAGATATGGCTGCGACATGTAAAGTAAAATGGGAAAAGTCTGCGAAGGGAAAAAAGATATAGAGTTTAATTATAGATGTAATAAAACAGCGACGCTTTTTGCTAGAGGAGTAAAGGGTTTTGGGAAGTCCTATTATAACTCGGACCAAGAAGAATCTGCATGTTATGAATGGCACGATAATTTACAAATTTGCAAACCTATAATTCACGAATATTTTAAAAGCTAACTCACGGCCCCTATTTTTGGGGCTATCTAGGAACGAGAAAATGAATCACTTATCAAAAAATATTTTTTTAATAGGTTTATTTTTTTCACCATTCTCCTTTTCTTCTAATTGTAATTACTTTTATTTTGATGGGTTTGGTGGAAATGTTGAGAGGCCCTATGTTTATTACGAAAGGGATTGGTTCAACGATATTGATATTGAGTCAGATGAAGTTGAGATCACAAAATCTTTAGTTGTTGATGCTGTGGTAAAGGTAATATCAGGGGAAGCTAGTCACCACAATATTGTAACTGGATGGGACTTTAATACTCTAGAATTAGCCTTGATTTATGATGTTGGTGATGATTATGTAGAAAGCTTGGCTACTTTAGGTTATCGAGTTTCAAAATCATCTCTTACTATCTTGCTGGAGAATAAAAGTGATGAAGCATTTATAGATTTATTGAAAAAATACTATGATGGTAATAAACATGAGTTGTTAATATACATTTCAGGGAGAAGTTTTTCTTTGACCAATTACTTGTTGTCGAAGAAGAGGTTTGAATTAATAAAAAAGTTGCAAGATGAATTAAATGTTGATGCCAGTTCAAATTCCTTGCGAGGGGATATGGTTAACTTGGATGGTTATAGTATAAATGAAAGGTTGGTGATTTCTGATTTTATAGATTTGCGCGTTTATGGCGAGGTTTTTAACAGAAAGGAATTGCAACGAAAAGATAGATTGAAAAAGATCAAGTTAGCTTTTGATAATTATAAACATTATAACTTTTATAATAGGTGTAGGTATCAAGATGTAGACTTTACAAAGGCAAAGTTTATAGGTGCAGTAGGGTTTGGTGAGCTTAAAGAAAAAATAAAAGGTCTTGACTTAGATGGTTCGTTAAAGTTATTTCAAGGTCAGCCTATTTATCAAGATTATGTATATTATCTTTCTTCAATAGATAATATAGATGATAAGCCGTCAGTATTCTTAGATGATTTTAAGAGAGTCCCTTCTGAAGAGTTGTATGGTTATGTTAATGATCAAGAGCATGCATACTATTCAAGGAATGGGATAAGTGTTAATGAGTTCTATTTTCTACATAGAAATGGGTCTTGGAAAGAGCAAAAACAATTGTTTAACATAACTAGAGTTGCTGGTTATTTGTCAGAAAATAAATGGCTTATCTCTCGCTTGTCAAAAAATAAATTAGATTCCCTAAGTGGTTTATATCTTTATGGTAAGAATTTTAGTTTCTATTATTTACAAGGTGAGACTGATGTAGAGGAATTTAAAAAGGCTGTAACCGTTTTCGGTGCTCCAAAGTCTGAGTTTGGTATCAATATTTTGGAGTGGTACTCGGTAAAGTCGATGCAGAATAAAAAGTATGAAAAAATTAAGAACTACGTTAAAAATAATTATAGTTATGTTGTTAGGATTCAAAAAGAAATAAATTTATGAATGATAAATTTAACCATAACAATATATTAACTTTTCTATTTGTTTTCGTTAGCTTGCCACTTTTAGAATTTGTCAATTTAGCCTTTAATGGTACGTACTTTTCATTGTCATCTTTTTTGTACTTATTAATGGTGGACCTAGTCGCAAAGTCAACTCCACTTGCTTTTTCCAAATTGATGTTGAGTTTTAAAGGTATAAGGTTGATTCGTGAAATAGTAAGAAACTACTTGTACGGCAGCATTATGCTGATTTTTAGTATGTATGTTTGGATTATATACTTTTCGGAATCAAACTTGGCAGTTCTTATCTTGGTAACACCTTATGTCATTTTAATTACAGTCCCTGCACTGATTATGAGCTGTATACTCACCCGACGTATTAGAAAAAATCAGAGGGCTGAAGGGCAGCCCTAATGGGGAACATACGTTAGCAAAATGATTGGGTGAATATGGATGAGGCGGCTTTGAATCGTCGTACTAACAAAGCCATTAACCCAATACTGTCAATTTATAGTAGAATAACCAACTTAGTGATGAGGTACTGCGGCTGTATTAAAAGCGTTTAGTACCCTATGTTGTATCCTTTACTTATCTCTTGCTTCGTACGAATGGCGATATGGTAGGTGTGAGCTTGGCAAGGTGTTCAACATATGAGCTTTTAAAGTTAATTAATACAGGTGGTTATAATGGCAATACAGTGGTTCCCAGGGCATATGAATAAAGCGCGCAATGAGATCAAAGAGATCATGCCGCAGATGGATGTCATTATTGAAGTGCTGGATGCTCGTATTCCTTATAGTAGCGAAAATCCTATGGTAGGGCAGTTACGCGGTGACAAGCCGGTTATCAAAATCATGAACAAAGCGGACCTTGCTGATCCTGAACTGACCAAGCAGTGGATGGAGTATTTTGAACGCGAGAGCGGTGTAAAAGCGCTGGCGTTTGGTCATGATAAGGCGAATGAAGTACAGCGTATTAATGCGCTTTGCAAAAAGCTTGCACCTCATAAAGTGGGTCAAGATAAGCAGCTAAAAGCCATGATCATGGGTATTCCAAATGTGGGTAAATCGACGCTTATCAATACCCTTGCTGGCAGAGTTGTTGCAAAAACAGGTAATGAACCAGCGGTAACTAAAGCGCAACAGCGTATTAAGCTTGAAGACGGCATTATGCTTTACGATACGCCGGGTATGTTGTGGCCAAAGGTTGAGAATGAAAACTCGGGCTATCGTTTGGCGGCAACGGGTGCTATTCGCGATACGGCTATCAATTATGAAGAAGTGGCGAGTTACACCGCTGAATATCTGCTAGGTGCATATCCAGAGCTTTTAAAAGCACGTTACAAGCTCGACGAATTACCGGACTGTGATTGGACATTTATCGAGATGGCTGGCCGCAAGCGTGGTTGTGTAAAGGGCGGCAATCAGGTCGATACGCATAAGATGTCGGAGATTTTAATCAACGAACTGCGTGATGCTGTTATCGGGCAGATCACGATGGAAACGCCGGAAATGCGAGAGTCGGAAGAAGAAATGGTTGCTGAGTTACGAGCACAAGCTGAGGCTAAAAAGGCCGCGCGTGAAGACGAAAAACGTCAGCGCCGCGCAAGAGCGCGTAAGAATCGCCGCTAAGCGGCGAATTTGGTTTGATTCCGGCCTTGTTTGGCGCAATAGAGCGCGGCATCGGCGCGCTTTATAAAACCATCTTCTGATTCATCAATATGGTATTGTGCAACGCCAATACTGACAGTCACTTTGACCTCACATTCCGCCTGCTCTAGAGCAACATGGATCTTCTCAGCAATCGCAATTCCTTGTTCTAACGTCGCTTTGGGTAGCAATACCATAAATTCTTCACCTCCCCAGCGGCACAACAAACCGTTGTTTTCTATCTGGCGTTTACATACGTTCGAGAAGCATTGCAGCACTCTGTCGCCAACCACATGGCCATGTTGGTCGTTCACTTGTTTGAAGTGGTCAATGTCCATCATCAGCATCACTACTGGAGTTGATTGGGTACGCGCTTTCGCTAAATGGTGCTGAAGCTGTGGCTCAAAGGCTTGGCGATTAAAGGTATCGGTGAGTTTGTCGTACTTCGCCATTTTTTCTAAGCGTTTTTGATAATGGTTAAACGTCAACTGCGCTACGGCCAATATTAATAAGGTGACTAGGCTCCCTACCCATAAATTGGTTGTGAGTATGTCGCTTATTCCACTGGATTTATCTATTGTTTGCTCAACAATTAAATACCAGCCTATAGAGTCCAAATAGCGCGAATGGACAAACTCGGCATGGTCGTCAGTTTCCAACCGAAATTGATATTCGGATTGATTGAGCAGCGCCGTTGCTTGGGTTGGAAAACGATCATGAATACTGGTGCCAGATAGAGTCTGATCGTTAAAAAATAATAGCCTGCCTTTGTGGTCAATAAAGTACAGTTTTCGTGCGTAGCTGGCTTCGTATTGTTCGATTAAATTATGTAAATCAGCCAATAAGATGCCAACCCCAACAACGCCAATTACATCGTTGTTTTGCCTTATTTTATGATTGACGTAAACAATGGCTTCGTTGTTATCTCTTTGGTCTATATCAACATTGAGCGCATAGTCAGCATCGCTATGCAGGCTTTCTCGGTACCAATCATTTTGTTTGGCACGGATGTCTAACTGCTGGGTGTTACCATCAAAGTGGTAATAAGTGAGGTTCTTGTCATCCACTAAAAAGCTCGTTTTTGCGTGATGTAATACTCGAGTATCTTCTAAGTAGGTGAAAATAAGCGCAGGGTCTTGCTGTGAAGACGTTAGCCAACGTTTAATAAAGACGTTATTTGCCATTTGCTGAGAAACAATAATTGGAGCTTGAAGCCGTTTTTGTATATCTAAATCAATCAGATGGCTGGTGAGTGGCAGAGCATCATCGCTCACCCCTTTATACAACGATTGTTTAGCATGCTCGATACTTATCCAGCTGGTGAAAATAAACCCTACCAGCAGCAGCAGGCTTAACAACATGTTATAACGGTAGCGTCGAGCGTTCATATTATTGTTATTTTTGGAAAAATGGAATGATACGGATTCTAGTAAAAGAAAACGATTACACGACATTACAGCTGAACAAACGCTGATAGAAAATGTAGGCATAAAAAAAGCCCTGAGCAGGGCCTTTTGATTCATATCTACCGTCACCGATATGAGCAATGTAGCAAGTAAAAAGTGGTTGCCAGTGATACACATCAAGGGGCGTTGTAGCACATCACCGACAACACGATTCAGGGTCGAATCAGCAAGAGCATGTTCTCTTGTTGATATTGATTATCAATTAGATTAGCCGCTAGGTCAATACCTTTTTGAAAATAATTCTCATTAATATTTGTGCAGCTGTTTTTCGGTAAGCGTTGAAAATTGGTATAAATTTTAGGCATAAAAAAAGCCCTGAGCAGGGCTTTTTACGTTCATATCTACCGTCACCGATATGAGCAATGTAGCAAGTAAATTGTGAGAATAAACTTAGTCAGGTTTAGGGGCGACTGAGTTAAGTTCATTCAAGCCATTAACGTTGGCCAGCCGTGTTTCAGGGTCGAGAAACAAACTAGAGTACTAATGCCAATCTCAAGGTAGTGAGTACATCAGGTAGACAGGGCTTTACAACTATCAACCTTACTAACTGAGTTGGCGAAACAACACGTTGCCGTCTTGTTGATAGTGATTATCAGTTAGATTTAACAATGAGTCAATACTTTTTTGAAAATAATTCTCATTAATATTAGTGTGGCTGTTTTTCTAGGAAATACCGAAGTGAAAATAAATTTTGGGCATAAAAAAAGCCCTGAGCAGGGCTTTTTGATTTCATATCTACCGTCACCGATATGAGCAATGTAGCAAGTAAAAAGTGGAGTTAGCGTCTAAATACGAGGAGCAATGCAAGTGCCTGCTAACGTCCTTGGTAGTTGTGGATACCAGCCTTGTTTCGGGTCAAGAAACTATTGTGATAACAAGTTGAGCCGTCACTCTCGCCTTGTTGATAGTGATTATCAATTAGATTTGAAGGGCTGTCAACGTTCTTTTTGAAAATAATTCTTATTTAGATCTAAGTGATTGGAATTACACCAAATTTAAATTTATTGAGTGTATTGTTTTATTAATGTGATGGTTTTTGGTGTGTTGTGTGTCTTATTTCTGCTTATTCTAGGGGGCAAAGTATTATTCTATATTGAGCTTTGTAGGCTCACCGTTTCCAGAGCTTCAGAGAAAAGCTAGGTTAATTCATCATCCACATCTTAGATATTTTGATTAACGCAGTAGTCATACTTTCGCTTCACTCGTTATTTATTTCCACACTACTTTGGGTTTTGTGCATATTGCTCATGATTTTTATGCACAAAACGCGTTTTACTCAACTTAATCAACTTATTTCCGCAATCTATGGTTAATTGAGGGTTAACAATAAGCTCGTACTTGATAGCAGGTTGTAGTCGCTAGTCACAATACGTTTAAGACAAATGAGTACAGAGCAATGAGAACAACAATAATGAAGCCAGTTGCAGCAATGTCATTAATTGCAGTAACTGCTTGCCCCGTTTTGGCACAACAAGATGAAGCACTAGCCAGCAAGATTGCAAAGCTAGAAGCGCAATTAAAGGAATTACAGTCCAATAAATCACTGAACCTTGAGTTTGGTGGGCGTGTACAACTCGATTTTAACCATTTTAGTGGTGCATACAGCGCCGATAATGAGGGTAATGCCGCCAGCGACTTTTTTCCGCGCCGGATCCGCACCTATGTAGAGAGTGAGCAAGGCGACTGGGAACACAAGTTACTACTCGATTTTGCTGAAGGCGATGCCGAGATAGTCACTGTAAGAGTGCGTTATACCGGCTGGAACAACGGCCCGCGCTTTCAGTTTGGTAAATTAAGAGAAGATATCACCCTGAATGCGCTCACCAGCAGCAAACACATCAATACCATAGAGCGCAGCTCTATCGCTGATACGTTTTCTCCTTACTTTCGATGGGGCGCATCAGCTTATCAATATTTTAAAGATTCCGGTTTTCGCTATGCGTTAGGGGTATATAAAAACGACGCCTTTGGTGCATCTGGGCGTGACCAAGATGACCGTCTGGCACTTGCCTATTCGGGGCGTTTGACTTGGTCGCAACACACTCCCGGTAAAACCCTGCATTTAGGTGGTTGGGGTTCGTACCGTGATATGGGCGGTGCTACGCTGGGTAATCGCCTTGCTCGCGGTGAAGTACGCGAAGCCAAAGTGCGCCTCGTGGATTATGCTGCAGGCGGTGATGTCGTTGCCCTTGATAGCATGTCACAAGCCGGGTTAGAACTCGCTTATCAACATAATGCCTTTATGCTTGAGGCCGAATATGCCACACGCAACTTAGATACCCTCGACCCTACTTCTGCATTAGATGGGGGAGATATTTCGGGTTATCACTTGTCTTTGAGCTATTTCCTGACCGGTGAACACAAACAATATTCCGCAAGCTCTGCGGTATTTAAGCAGCCTAAAGGGGTAAAAAATGCGTGGGAGTTGGTTGCACGTATTTCCAGCATGGATGCTGAAAACGCCAACCAAGGCACGCAAGTCGACGCCTACACACTGGGCGGTACCTATTACCATTCCAGCAGCTTAAAGTTCATGGCTAACCTTGTCTATGCGGATGTTTCAGGCGCTGGAAGTACCGCGTTGGTTGGTGACGAAGATTCAGGATTTGGCTTTGCTGCACGCTTGCAGTATCTATTTTAACGGGAGCAGGTTATGAAGTTTGCATTAAAGCATCTCAAGTTAGCAATGGCTGGCGTGGCGATGATGTCTACTCAGGTATTAGCGGATACCCACTTTTTAATTCCCGGTGGTCCAGGTGGTGGCTGGGATACCACGGCTCGAGCTGTGGGCGAGGCGTTAGTGAAATCAGGGCTTGAGTCCAATGCATCGTTTCAGAATATGTCAGGCGGTGGTGGCGGCCGTGCTATTGCTTATTTGATTGAATCGGGCAATAAAAAAGGCGATATGTTGATGGTTAATTCAACGCCAATCGTGCTGCGCGCGTTGTCGGGTAAGATCCCCTATAGTTATCGTGATTTAACGCCCGTTGCCAGCGTAATTGCCGATTATGGTGCATTCGTGGTGCGTGATGATTCGCCTTTTAAGAGCTGGCAGGAGGTGATTGCTCGTCTAGAAGTAAACCCGGGCTCTGTGACAGTCGCGGGTGGTTCTGCTCGCGGCAGTATGGATCATCTCGTTGCAGCACAAGCTGTAAAAGCAGCAGGCGTTGATGGTCGTAAGCTGCGTTACATTCCTTACGATGCCGGTGGCAAAGCTAAGGCCGGTTTATTGTCTGGCGAGGTGAAGATGCTCTCGACCGGATTAAGTGAAGCGCTCGACATGGCAAAAAGTGGTCAGGCGCGCATTCTTGCTGTTACTGCGCCAGAGCCTATCGCGGACTATCCAGAGATCCCAACCCTGAAGTCTTTAGGCTATGACATGGAATTTGTTAACTGGCGTGGTTTTTTTGCGGCTCCGGATCTCCCTCAAGCAAAACTCGACGAATATACCGTGAGATTACAAAAACTGGTGCAAAGCAAAGAGTGGGAAGCGGTACGCGCACGCAACGGTTGGTTGAATCTATTTAAGCCACAGCACGAGTTTATTGAGGCGCTAGAGGCACAAGAAGCACAGCTGAAAGTGGTGATGGAAGAATTGGGTTTCGTTAGACGCTGATTAAATTAAATAGGTGGTTGCAGTGAGGTTACTGCATCACCTAAAAGTGGGTAATTCACTATGTTAAACCGAGAATTGTTAGGCCCAGTGCTGTTTTTAATTCTGTTTTCACTCTATGCGGTATCTGCTTGGCAAATCCCGATTATGCCTTTTGAAGAATACGAGGCGGTAAACTCAGCAACTTTGCCTAAGGTATACGCGCTGATTGGCATTATTGTTTGTCTTTTGTCGATTGCCGCAACACTGTTTAAAGGCGTCCCTGCGCTTGATAAACGTGAAGAAGCGGAGACTATCTCCAAGGCAACCATAGCTCAATGTGCAGCACTGATTGTATTGATGCTTATTTACAGCAGTGTGCTTGAGGAACTCGGGTTTATTGTTTCGACCATTTTGTTTTTAGGCTGTGGCTTTTTAATTATGGGTGAGCGACGTAAACAAATTTTGTTATTGGCGTCAGTACCTGTGGTTATCGTGTTTTGGGCCATTATGACGCAGCTACTTGGGATCTATCTGGTTCCAGGTGAGTTTTGGAGTTAAGCCATGTTAGACGGTATTTTAGTTGGCCTGTCCACGGCCTTTATGTGGCAAAACTTACTGTACGTAATTGTTGGCTGCTTTGTCGGTACTTTTATCGGCATGTTGCCCGGCTTAGGGCCAATCACGGCGATTGCGTTGATGATCCCTATCACTTACAACATCGGTGCCGACTCCGGTATGATCTTAATGGCGGGCGTATATTACGGCGCAATTTTTGGTGGCTCGACTTCCTCTATTTTGATTAATGCTCCCGGTGTAGCTGGTACTGTGGCATCGTCATTTGACGGTTATCCAATGGCAAAACAAGGACATGCGGGTAAGGCTTTGGCTATTGCCGCTTATGCTTCATTTACTGGCGGAACGATTGGTGCGTTGATGCTTATGATAGCCGCACCACTACTTGCAAAAGTGAGCTTAAGCTTTCAGTCTCCAGACTATGTGATGTTGATGTTTTTGGGCTTGACTGCGATTGCTGCTTTTTCTGCAAAAGGGCAATTTTTAAAAGCCATGATGATGACCGTATTTGGCTTGATGCTGTCAACGGTGGGAATAGACCCTTCATCTGGAACTGAGCGTTTTACCTTTGGTCAGGCGGACTTGCTAGACGGCGTAAGCTTTTTGTTGGTCGCAATGGCAACCTTTGCATTGTCTGAGGCGCTGATCAACGTGATCCGTCCTGAAAAAGCTAATCAAGGTTCGAATGATGATGACACCCCCGTTATTGGCTCAACAAAACTATCTGGCGCTGAGGTGAAAGAAATGGCGCCAGTTGTGGGGCGCTCTTCAATTTTAGGATTTATCATTGGCGTATTGCCGGGGGCTGGCGCAACGATAGCAAGTTTTATGGCTTATGCGACAGAGCGAAATTTGGCACCCAAAGCCATTCGTGAGCGTTTTGGGCGTGGTGAAATTCGCGGCTTAGCGGCACCTGAGTCGGCAAACAATGCCGCTTGTACTGGGTCGTTTGTGCCCTTGTTAACGCTTGGGATCCCAGGGTCTGGCACCACTGCGATTATGTTAGGGGCGCTGATTGCTTATGGTATTCAGCCGGGTCCTACGTTAATGCAGGACAATCCTACGGTGTTTTGGTCGGTAATTGTAAGCATGTATTTTGGCAACATTGTGCTGCTGATTTTAAATTTGCCACTGATCCCTTATTTTGCAAAGGCTTTGACTCTGCCACGCTCAGTTCTCACGGTGATGATTTTATTCTTTAGCTTGATTGGCGTGTATCTGGTGTCATTTAATACCTTTGATTTGTTTATGATGGTAGGTTTTGCCTTGGTGGCGGTGGTGCTGAGATTATTGAGTTTCCCGATGGCACCTTTGCTCCTTGGGTTTATTCTCGGCGATATGATCGAACGCAATTACCGCCGCGCCATGATGATTTCGGATGGCTCTATTAGCTTTATTTGGGAGAGGCCACTAACTTTAGGCATATTTGCGCTTGCCATGTTAGTGTTGTTGATCCCATTAAAAGAGTACTTCCAGCAACGAAAAGTTGCGCAGTAACCCAGCAGTGAGGAAATAGGTGTGTCGCAATCACAAAAATTAGCACGCAGACCAAAACGCTTAGAAACGCGACTGATCACTTGGGTTGTGGGCTTGTGTGTGATCCAAGCATGCTTATTTACCGCGCTGGTGTATCAGGTTATTACGCAAAGCTTACACCAGGAAGTGGGAGAAAAAGCCTTGGCTTTGGCTAAGGCGGTGGCGGTTCGTGAAGATGTTATGGCGGCACTCATAACAGATAGGGATAGCTCACAGATCCAACGCCTCAATACTAATGTTGAGCTGCTGCGCCAGGCAACTGGCGCAGATTTTATCGTCATTGGTGACACCGAAACGCGACGTATCGCCCACCCAGATGAGCAAAAAATTGGTCGCACTATGGTCGGAGGGGATAGCCAAGCCGCACTGTCTGGAGAGAGTTATATCTCGACGGCACAGGGCAGTTTAGGTGAGTCTATTCGGGGAAAAGTGCCTGTGTATTCTCCCGCTGGTGAGGTGATTGGTTTAGTCTCGGTAGGCTTTTTAGTGCAATCCGTCGAGTCGTTGGTGTTGCAGCGCAGCATTGCCGTTTTTATCGGAGCTGCAGCGGTGTTACTGCTCAGTGTCATTGCCGCAATTTGGATTGGTCGACGTGTCCGCCAAGCCATTTTTGGCCTGCAACCAGATGAAATCGGGCGCTTATTTGCAGAGCAAGAGGCCATACTGAATACCGTACGGACGGGGATTATCGCGCTCGACCCTGATGGCAGCGTGCGCCGTTTGAATCAACGTGCGTGCGAAATTCTCGAAAAGCCTCGCGGCTTGAGTAAGCAAGGTTTGCACCTGAGCGATCTGTTGCCAGAGCATAGCGACTTCCTGTTGCATAATCCCAATCGCCCTTTAGTTGGTTTTGAGCTATTTGTTGCTGACAAGCGTTTGGTGTTATCGCGGTTTGCGCTGCAAGTGCAAGGTCAACACGAAGGTATTTTACTGAGTATGCGACCCTCCGATGAACTAGAGTATGTGTCAAAGCAGCTCACTAAAGTACAGGCTTTTGCAGAACTGTTGAGAGTGCAAACGCACGACTATTCAAACAAGTTAAATACCATTGGCGCGCTTATCCAAATGGCACAATATGACAAAGCGATTGAGCTGATAGGTCAAGAAAGCCAAGGCTCACAAGCGCAAATTGAAAACCTCCTCACCTATATACAAGAGCCAGTGATCGCGGGCTTATTACTCGGTAAATACCATAAAGCGCGAGAGCATAATGTGGCACTAGAGGTGAGTTCCGACAGTGCGCTGTGCGCTATCCATCAAAAAGAGATGTTGGAACGAATAGTTTCAATATTAGGTAATCTCATCGATAATGCCATCGAAGCGGCGAGAACGACGGCACAGTTACGGCCTGCCAAAGTGGTCGTAACAGTGGATGAAACGGTTCAGGATATTATCTTTGATGTTGAAGATAGCGGCACTGGACTGATTGGTAATGTCGAAGAGGCGTTTACGCCGCAGTTTAGTACTAAGTCCGGCGACCAACATGGTGTTGGTTTATATCTCGTAAAAACAAATCTTGATTCCTGCCACGGAACTTTAGAGGTTGGGGAGTCTGAATTACTTGGTGCAAGGATCACGGTCTTTATTCCCAAGCAAGTAAAAGAGCAATAACAATGACTTATTCTGTGGTGATCATCGAAGATGAAGTAGCTGTGGCACAATTATTAGCGCAATACCTAGTGACACCAGCAACACCAAGTAGCGCAAGGCAAGGGCAATATCGGGTGGTGGCCAGTAGCGACAATGTTTCTACCGCGACGGTACTGTTGAGTGCGATACAAGCCGACTTAATTTTATTGGATATTTATCTACCCGATGGTAACGGTCTTGAGTTTTTAAAGATGCTACGCGAGCAAGGCTGTAAAAGCGAAGTGATGCTGATCACCGCAGCAAAAGAAGTGGCGACGCTAGAAAAAGCGATCCGTCTGGGAGTCTGTGATTTTTTAGTTAAACCGCTGATCTTGGAACGGCTCGACCTCGCACTCGCTCGCTTTGAGGCGCGTCAGCAGTGTTTGGATGGTGCCAATGAAGTGACGCAATCTATGGTCGACACCTTATTTGGTAGTGAACAGGCGAGCATACAAAGTACAGCTAGACTACCTAAAGGCGTTGACCCACTTACTTTGGAAAAAATTCGTACGGCATTTCAAAGTCAGCCCAAGCAGGTGTTTACAGCAACCCAAATGGGAGAATTGGTGGGGGTGAGCCGCTCAACCGCTCGGCGCTATTTAGAGTTTTTGGTTAGTATAGAAGAAGTAAAAGCCGACCAAAGCTACGGTAGCATTGGCCGACCAGAGAGAAGCTATCATCTAAATTAAGGGTGTGCCTGTAGTGACTGCCATGGGATCACTGGCGCATCATTGCTGCTAGGGCGAGTGAATTCGCTGAGATAAGGTGTGGGTCCCGTGAAGAAACCGGTGTTACGTAAGTAAAAACGGTTTTGCTCCTCACCACCTTGATAATCCAAACGCGACCCTTTTCTGGCGGTGGCGTCATAAGTGAATTTAGCCTGATTTAACTCAACCCAGTTACCTTGGGTGTCACGCAAAAACTGGCGATTATAAAATGCCTTACGCTCAAACTGTCCAGCTTCGGGTAAAAAGTTTTCCAAAAAGCTATGCGGTCTTGCAACATAGGTGTTGGTTTCTGGGCGGCTAAAGGCTGCGATTAGCTTCCATTGGCCGGTTTCCGGCGCATAAAAATAGCCGCGATATTCAGTATGGCCTTCATAAGTCGTACTGGGCTCGATATTGACTAAAAAGCGATATGTCGTATCTGGCTGCCAGTTATAACGTAAATAGCTTTGTCCTCCAGAACCTTCATTGCCAAATTCACCGACGTAAACGCCGTCGCCTTTAGCGAGTAATTTGATTTTAAGATTGTCAGGAATCGTGCTCGGATCATCCGTTTGATATGGGCTCCAAACCGAAAACAGCACGCGGCGCTCGCTGGGTGAGTTTACCTGAATACCAAAGTACCCTTCGCCAAAACCATTCGCCATAAAATACGAACCTTGTGGATCATAGCCAGATGGCACCGTTACTTCGTTGTAAAACCAGTTATAGTCCTTTTTGTCAGGTACGGTATAGGAAAGGTGTACTGAAGGGCCGCGACGACCCCAGTAAAAGTCTTCTTTGACATAGTTAGGTGCAGGGGTCATGGCCTCGCCATCGAGACTGAGCCCGGTAATGGCGGGGAAGGTACTGTTTCGCCCTTTGGCTAATGTGTCACCGGCTATTTGGACCGTTTGATAACCAACTTGTGTCACAGCAAAGTCACCGACTTTAACCTTAGTTGGGCTTTGTCTATCGAGGTTAAGCGTCACTTGTTTATTGTTATGCGTTACCAGCAATGTACTTGGTGCACTTGGTTTCTCAAGGTGTAAATAGAGGGTATAGGTGCCAACGTTATTGGCATAAAAATAGTGATTAAATCTAAGGTGCTTATCCTGCCATGGGGCAATTCCTGCTTGAGTTATATATTGCTTGCTGGCGTCAATATCGTTGTTGACCCAAGCGTTGCCGTAACTGCTGATATAAGCCTCTTGCGCTGAGGCAAATAGCGAGGCGCACAGCAGTATCGGTGTCATTATTGTATTCTTCATCTTAAGCTCCTTGAATGGGGCGCGTTGCCCCATGTTGATTAGAAAGAAGTGTTAATGCCTAAACTGATACTGCGGCCGTAACGGCTCAAGTGGCTCACTTGCTCTTGGGTTTTAATGTATGACCATTGACGCTCATTGGTGAGGTTGGTCACGTTTAGGTCAATTCGTGTCTTTGCTGTAAGATTATAGCTGGCACTGAAATCAAACTGACCATAATCCGCTGCCCATTCCGGGCCGCCCCATGCATCTGGATACTTCAGATAATCATCTCGCCAGTTGTAAGCGATACGCGCTTGGTAGTCATCCTTTTCATAATAGATAACTGCATTGTAAGAATGCTCAGACATTCCAACGAACGGTAGCTCATCTTTTTCGGGGTCGTCGTATTTACTATCCGTAAATGTATAGTTGATTTGCATACCTAGGCCATCAAAAGGTGCCGGTAGCAATTCCTCAAACGACTGTTGATAAGCAATTTCGAAACCTTTGATCTCTGCCCCCGCTTCCGAACGTGGAGATACTTGGGTAAATTCCGGGCCGTCAACTTCAACGCCGTCTTTTATGAATTTACCCACTTTTATCGTACCGACACGCCCCTGAGCGATAACAGATTTAATGTCTTTGTAATAGGTTGCAAAGGTGAGCGCACCATAATCAGAGAAGTACCACTCTAGTCCCAAATCAAGTTGGTCTGCTCTAAGTGGTTTGATCCCAGGGTTGGCAAGATTAAGCTCAAACTTACTGAAATTAATTGAGCTATATGGGGTTAGAAAATCGATGCTAGGTCTGGTGATAACTTTAGCCGCGCTGGTTCTAAATAACAGTGAGTCTGTTATTTCTAACTTAAAGTTCATGCTAGGCAGTACATCAGTGTAGTCATCTTCTACGTAAGAATCGGAGTAATAATCGGCAATATCCCCTTCTATACGATAGATAATATCGCCATCTTCGTCTTCTTCTACGTTGTATACCAGACTTGGGTAATCAAAAACGTAGCCATCAGAGGTGATCTCGGTTTTGATTGCTCTTACGCCTAGGTTTAGGTTGTAAGGCATTTCCGACAGCTCGCCGACTAGGTTGGTCTCTAAATAAAGTGCAAACGTTGACTCAGAAAGCTCGTAGGAATCTTTAGGGCTCTTGGTGGCTCTAATTTTTTCATCTGCGGCTTGGGCATTGATGGATTGATAAAATGCATAGAGTTTGTCGTAGTCAAAGCTTGCCCACGGCGCAGGGTGCATGCCCGGCTCACCATCTAGGAAGTTATCAAAGTTGGCGGGTACAAGTACATCTGCGGGTAGTCTAAATAAGTTAAGACCACCGAGCTTTTCTACGCTTGAGTTATCAAAGCTGTCGTAATCTGAGTTTTTAAAATAAGCCCCACCATTACTAAACATTGACGGATCATCTGATTTACTTACGTCTCTGCCTTTAGTTTGCTTTCCGTAATGAAAACCAAACTTGATGTCTTTGACAAACTCCCATTCAGGAATAAATGTCCCTTCAAGCCTTAACTCTTCAACATCGCTTATCACTTCCGTGCCATAGTTGTAGCTGTAGTGAGCTCCAAAGGGTTGATCGGCATTAAGTGCTGGTGACATGGTCACATCTGGCAGGAGGTTGTCGCCTGTTTGATCTATAGTGATAGTATCCACAAAGCCACGTGCCACGATGTAGCGGTTGTCGCCATCATTGATCCGCTCGGCACGCGACTTAGACACGTCAAATTCAAGCGTTAGATCGTTGGTAGCATACCACTTGAAGTTAAGACCGGCCTGCCAAGTGTCGGTATTGCGAGGCTCAGAGACATTTAGTAGCTCAGCCATCGCGCCGTCGACTAACTCAATGTAGTTGACGTTGCCATCTTCATTAAATTTTAATTCACCTACCGCTGGGATCCCCGGTGTCCAAGGTTCATCATAGGTGACGAAAGAGATTTGATATTTTTCACCGTCGGTTTTGTAGCTTGAGTATAAGCTATCAAAGGTGACATCAATATCATTCGTTGGACGCCATTGTAACGCTAGGCTCGCACCAATGCGCTCACGTTTATCTTGCCAGTTCGAGTAGCGCACATATCCAGGGATCATTGATGGGTGTACTTTCTCGCCCTCATCTAACTCGCCATTTCGGTTACTATCAACAGGGACTCGCACGTCGGTATTTTCTTCTGGATCGTAAAACCCTTGTCCCTCGTAGGAGTCTTCGCGTTGTGTTCGCTCGGAATAAACAGCGGTAAATAGGGCGCCAAAGGTATTGTCAAAAAAGGTATCACTGATTAGAAAGGAGGCTTGAGGGTTGGTATCGCCGGTACGTTCTTCGTAAATGGCTTTGGCACTTCCGGCGAGGGTAAAGCCATCCATATCTAACGGTCGGCGGGTTTTTATATTGATGACCGAACCAATCCCCCCTTCTTGTGTTTGTGCTTGTGGTGACTTGTATACTTCTAATGCTTGAACCATTTCAGGCGCAATTAAATCGAAGTTAAAGTCACGGCTTGTGTGTTCAGATGCCATTCTACGACCATTGATGGTGGTAACGTTAAAGTCCCCGCCAAGGCCCCGTACTGTGACGTTTTGTCCTTCACCTGCGTTACGGGTAATGGCGATACCTGTCATTCGTTGTAGCGCTTCAGCTAGGTTTTGATCTGGGAACTTGCCAATGTCTTCGGCAACGATGGCATCCATTACGCCGACGGCGTTTTTCTTGAGAAAGAGTGACTCTTTGATACTGGAACGTACGCCACGTACTTCAATTTTCTCGACTTGTTGCTTGGCTTTATCTTGCTCGTCAGATCCGCTGTTTTGTTCTGTTTCCTGTGCGTGCGCGTATTGGGACAGGGCACAGCTCACGGCCAATCCCACAGCACACAGTTTTAGAGTGTGTTTCATCTTGTTGTCCTGTTGAGTGTTGTTATTATTGCGCCCGCTTTATGGGCGCTTATTCAGGCATTGTTAGTACTTGCTATAGATAGCGTATTTAACCTCTGGTTAGTTATGTGACAATGCCTAGTGGTGCTGCAGTGCGCCATGTGCCCCTGGTGAAATCCGGGAAGTCCTTGCTATTACTTCTGTCTGCAACTGAGTCCATTGAAAGAGGGAAGACCGCTGACCAAGCAGCTGCGTCGTAAACATCCTGATCTAGCGGCTCGCCATTACGAAGGCAGTAAATAATGCGCCAGAACATTAAGAAATCCATGCCACCATGGCCGCCATTGCGCTCTGCTTCAGCTCCCATTTTTTGCCAAAGTGGATGGTCATATTTACCGTACCAATCATTCATGTCGTAATCCCACTCGTGAAAGCTCTTACTCCCGCCGTTTTCAAGCGCGATGCGGTTGGGGAATCCTGCAAATACGCCGTTAGTACCTTGAATTAAATTATGGCGGGAGTAAGGGCGTGGGGTAGTGGTATCGTGCTGTACCATAATCGAACGACCTTTGATGGTTTTAATGATGCTGGTGTTCATATCTCCAGCAATATAGCTAAGTTGGTTTCGTTCATGATTTGCTGGAAATTCACGTTTAGCATAGGCTGCACGACCAAGCGCTGGTGAACTCATGGAGGAGATATAGTCGAAGCGATCGCCACGGTTGATATTCATATATTGAGAAACCGGGCCTAGACCATGGGTTGGGTAGAGGTTACCGTTACGTTTGGTATGCCAATGTGTGCGCCATGAGCCAGTTTTATGCTCAATTTCTTTCATTTGCCAACGAAGTTCATGGATATAAGCTGCTTCACCGTGCAGTAACTCACCGAATAGCCCTTGGCGAACCATGTTTAATACCATCAGCTCGTCGCGACCATAGCAAACGTTTTCCAACATCATGCAGTTCTTTTGCGTGCGCTCTGCGGTATTTACCAATTGCCACGCTTCTTCTATGGTTACTGCTGCTGGCACTTCGACCAAAGCGTGTTTGCCACTTTCCATTGTGTCTACCGCCATAGGCGTATGCCATTTCCAAGGCGTAGAGATGATCACAATATCAATGTCATCGCGCGCCAACATGCGGCGATAGTCCATATCACTCTTGCCGTAAGTCGCAGGTTTTGGTAAACCCTTGTCGACAACAATTTTAACGGCTCTATCGACGACTGCTTGGTGCGTATCGCAGATGGCCTTGATCTCGACACCGTCAAGATGGCAAAAGTGCTTTACCGCGCCAACACCACGTTGACCTACACCAATAAAGCCCACTCGCACGACATCCAGTTTCGGTACGACTAGACCTTGAACTGAATTTCCTTGTGGCTTTGGTGTAAGCGGCGTCTTATTATTGTTACTCGCGCAGCCAACCACTGCGCTTGTTGCTGCGATAGCAGCCATTGATTGAAGAAATCGCCGGCGGTTTAGATCACCCATAATAACCTCTTAGTTGTTCACTCTTGTTGTTAAAAACGAAATGTTATTTTTTGGTTATTATTACGGCAGTTTTATTTTGAACGCAAGAAAAATATCTTTCATATTCTTTCGGTTTGTTTTCAATGTGTTTCTAATTTAACTTTAAATCCTTATAAAACAGGTGTTTATGTTTGTTTTTGTTTAAAGTTAAAAAAATAAATTGAAAGCAAGTGAAAGCTGTGTAGACTAAATTCAACCAAAACGAAAGGAGGTGTCATGCTGAACACCATCGAAAGACGCCACGAAATCGTTCAACTCGTTGGTCAAACGGAACGAGTAGAAGTATCTGAGCTGGCAGAACAATTTGGTGTATCAACCGTGACGATCAGAAATGATCTCAATGCCCTGCATGAAAAAGGTTTGTTGGTTCGCTCTCATGGTGGTGCCGTTGCGAGTTCTAGGTTAACCAAAGAGCTCACCATAACGGAAAAGCACGATCATCATCACCAAATGAAAGTCGAGCTTGCAAAGTTGGTGGCGGGCCTTATAGGCAATGATGAGTCTATAATTCTGGACTCTGGAACCACCACTGAAGAGGTTGCGAAGCAACTTACCGCGCATCAACAGCTAGTGGTGATGACCAATGGTCTTAACGTGGCGCAAGCGCTCGTTGCAGCCGATGGCGTTGAAGTGTTGATGACTGGAGGCTCACTGCGTAAAAAGTCGCTGTCGTTTTATGGCAGCCATGCAGAAGATCAGCTAAAGCAATATCACTTTGACCGTCTGGTGCTCGGTGTTGATGGGTTCTCCGTTGATGTTGGTGTAACAACACACTTTGAACCGGAAGCTGCGCTTAACCGCGAGATGTGTAAGGTTGCAAAGCAAGTCATAGTGGTGACGGACTCCAGTAAATTCGATCGTAAAGGTGTACACCGTATTATCGCCTGCGAAGAAATTGACGTTTTGGTAACGGACAGTGGTATTCCAGCTGATGTTCATCAGCAATTGGTTGCCGCCGGAATTGAGGTACATTTAATAACGTCTTAAGAGGTGATCATATGCGGCGTTTTCAAGCCCTAATCGAAGCCAATAAATCAGGGAAAAACTCAGGCATTTATGCCATTTGCTCAGCTCACCCTTGGGTGCTAGAAGCGTCGATAAGATATGCCAAGCAGGAAAATACGCTGCTATTAATTGAAGCCACGGCCAATCAGGTTAATCAATTTGGCGGTTACACCGGGATGCGTCCCGCGGATTTTATTGTCAAAGTCGAAGAGATGGCCGACGAGCTTGGTTTTGATAAGCAGTTACTGATTTTTGGCGGTGATCATTTGGGACCAGTCTGTTGGACGAGTGAAAATAGCCAAGCCGCAATGGCCAAAGCGTGTGACTTAGTCGCTGAATACGTGAAGGCTGGTTTTAAGAAAATTCACTTAGATGCCAGCATGCCCTGTGCTGACGATCCTGACGTGTTAAGCGATGATATTGTAGCTAATCGCGCTGCCTTGTTGTGTCAAACAGCGGAAGCAGCCGCGATTGCGACGTTTGGTCGTAGTGATATTGTTTATGTGATTGGTACTGAAGTTCCCCCTCCTGGTGGCGCTGATGAACAGATTGACAGTCTACAACCGACCAGCCAAGTTGCTGCGCAAGAAACCCTAGCTTGCCATCGTGAACTCTTTGCAAATAAAGGATTAGCGGATGCTTGGCAACGCGTGGTTGCAATGGTGGTGCAGCCGGGTGTCGAGTTTGATAACACCCAAGTTTTTGACTACAAATCGAATGAAGCGAGTGCATTAAAAGATTTTATTCGTACCGTTGACCGTATCGCTTTCGAAGCGCATTCGACAGATTATCAAACTGCAGGCGCTTATCAGTCGTTGGTTGCTGACCACTTTGCCATTTTGAAAGTCGGGCCTGAATTGACCTTTGCGCTGCGCGAAGGATTATTCGCGCTTCACCATATTGAAAAGCAATTACTACCCTATGTTCATAGTCAGTTTGTTGAGGTGGTGGACGAGGTCATGCTGGCAGAGCCTACGAGTTGGCAGCGTTTTTATCACGGCGAGTCACAGCAACTCCGTTTCTTGCGTCAATTTAGCTTTAGCGACCGTATTCGCTATTACTGGCATCAAGACGCGGTGCAAAAGGCGTTAGCAACTATGCTCGAAAACCTAGCGCAGCAGACTTTATCATTGCCGCTTATCAGCCAATATTTTCCAGAGCTATATCAACAAGTACGCCGTGGTGAAATAGAAAGGGACGCCAAAGCGTTGGTGATTGCCAAAATTCAGCGTGTTGTGGCTCGCTATTCAAATGCGTGTTTTGCCATGGAGAAAGCGTCATGAACACTTTGCTAGGACACGAAATTGCGCAATTAAAAACACGAAATGCCTATTGGACAGCAAAAGAGATCACCCAGCAGCCACAGATGTGGCAAGAAACCGCTCAATTAGTCGCGAGCATAAAGCCTAGGCTTTTGGTGGAGTTAGCTCCTTTTCTAGATGACCCAGATACTCAGGTTATTTTGACGGGGGCGGGTACATCCGCTTATATCGGTGACGCTATCGCCACTCATCTTAATGCACACATGCGCCAAAGTGTGCGGGCTGTGAGCACAACTGACTTAGTTGCTGCACCACGACAATACCTAGCGACGGATAAACCTTGTTTATTAGTATCTTTTGCTCGCTCTGGCAACAGTCCAGAAAGTGTGGCGGCCGTAGAGTTGGTAACACAGCTGGTTAGTAACAGCCAGCACCTTTTTATCACCTGCAACCGTGATGGAAAGTTGCATCAAGCAGCGCAGCAGGCAAGCAATGCAACAAGTATATTGCTACCAGAGCCTACGCTTGACCAAAGTTTTGCAATGACGAGTAGCTATTCGTCAATGATGGTTGCAGCGCTACAATTTTTTGCGGCGGATGACGGCTCCGTGGATAAGTTGATCAATGCAGCGCAAAGCATGTTAGCTGCGACAGAGCAGCAAAATATCCGTGCATTTGCACAACAACCATTTGAGCGTTTGGTGTATCTAGGCTCAGGTTGCTTACTGGGATTTGCAAAGGAAGCTGCGCTAAAAATGCTTGAGTTATCGGCAGGCCAAGTAATGAGCGTGAGCGAGTCACCGCTTGGGTTCCGTCATGGTCCAAAATCACTTATCAATAGCAAAACTGTCGTGGTATGTTTTATCTCAAGTGATGGTTATACCAGCTTGTACGATCAGGATTTAGTTGCTGAATTGCAGCGTGACGGTACAGCCATGACGGTGCATTCACTTTGTCCTAAAGTGCCACCACTAGAAGATGTGTGGCAAGGATTACTGTATATGTTGTTTGCACAGCAGTTAAGTTTCTATAAAGCGCTGAATCTCGGTATTTCACCGGACAATCCTTGCCCGTCGGGGGAAGTGAATAGAGTCGTGCAGGGCGTAGTCATTCATCCATTTGGGAGTGAAGTATGATTTATGGAGTGGATGTTGGCGGGAGCAAAATTGAAATTGCGGTGTTTGATGAAAAGCTACAACGCTTAGAGTCTTGGCGTGTGGCGACACCAAAGCACAGTTATGAGGCGTTTTTGGCGCAAATCGTCACTTTGGTGCAGCAAGCCGATGACAAATATGGTTGTAAAGGACAGGTTGGTATTGGTATGCCGGGGATAGTAAATGCGCAGCAGCGCGTGCTATCAGCAAATGTCCCTTGCGCCAATGGCAAAGAAGTTAAGGCTGATCTCGTTGCAAAACTGGTACGGCCCATCGCGGTCGAAAATGACTGCCGTTGCTTTGCGTTATCAGAGGCCAGTCTTGGAGCCGGTAAGCAATATCAAAAGGTCTTTGGGGCAATAATAGGCACCGGTGCTGGAGGCGGGTTTTGCATTGATGGTGCGTTGTATAAAAGTGCCCAAGGGATCGCCGGTGAATATGGCCACCATCCGCTTTCTGCGGTGTTACAGCAAAAATATCACCTGCCTATTTTAGCGTGTGGCTGTGGGTTGCAAGGGTGTTTAGAGCGCTATGTCGCAGGTCCAGGGCTTGCCGGTTTGTATCAACATTTCACTACGCGGAAGCGTTCCTCAGAACAAGTTATCACAGCGATGCGGGCTGGAGAAAGTGAAGCAATCCATGCGTTTAATTGCTATATGGATCTGTTGGGCTCGGCGTTTGCAAATTTAATCAAAGCATATGACCCTGAAGTTATCGTGCTTGGCGGTGGCATGTCGCTTATCGATGAACTTGTAGAGACGCTCCCAAAAGCCATCGAACCTCATGTATTTTCAGCGGTGTCAGTACCAGATATTGTTAGAGCCAAGCATGGTGATGCAAGTGGTGCATTAGGCGCGGCCCTATTAGGGAGCAAAGTGCATGCTTGAACAGCTTCGTTATATTCGGCCCCGTCGTATCTATACCCCTACCAGCGTCCTTGAAGCGCGCGTTGCGGTAATAAAAGGTGAGCGTTTTCACGCGATTATTCCAGCGGCGGAAGCGCCTGATAATACCGAATGTTATTCTAATTTAGATATGTGGCCTGGGTTAATTGATTTGCATATCCATGGCCGAGAGGGGTGCGATGTTATTGATGGCAAACTCTCCAGTATAGAAACTATTAGCACCTCGTTGCTCAAACATGGCGTCACTGGCTTTTTGGCTACCACGGTGACGACTACGTGGCCACAAACTATTGCAGCGATGAAGGTTATTGGAGCCGCCTATAAGCAAAAGATGCCAGGTGCTCAGGTGCTAGGCGGGTATAGTGAGGGCTTGTTTTTTAGCGAGAAACACAAAGGTGCCCATAACGAAGCTTTCTTTAAGCCGCTAGATGAAGCCTTAATTGATGAAATGATTAGCGCGGCTGATGGTGCGCTTAAAGCGGTGGCACTCGCGCCCGAAAAGGCTAATGGCGTTAAGATGACACAGTACCTAAGTAAACATGGGGTGCGAGTGATGTTAGGTCATTGTGATGCGGATTTTGCGCAAACCAATGCCGCTTTGGCACATGGGGCCTGCGGCGGGGTCCACGTGTTTAACGGCATGCGCGGCATTCATCACCGTGAGCCGGGCTGTGCTGGTGCGTTGTTACTTGATAGCCAAGCTTTGGTGGAAGTGATTGCCGATGGTATTCATTTACACCCTGCGATTTTACAGTTGATCTACCGCCTCAAAGGTCAGCATAAGGTGGCCTTGATCAGTGATTGTATTAATGCTGGTGGCCTTAAGGATGGTGAATATCAATTGGGTGAAATGCCAGTTGTGGTTAAGGATGGCGTGGCGAAAACTCACAGCGGCAGTTTGGCCGGCAGTACACTAACACTTGAAAAAGCAGTGAAGAATTTAGCCGAATTGGCCAATATTCCGCTTCTAGAAGCCATCAATATGGCAAGTTTAGTACCCGCAACTTATTTAAATATGGACAACGAACTTGGTAGCATTGAAGTGGGTAAAATAGCGCATTTTTCTTTGCTAGATGATGCCTTCCAAGTCCAGCATGCCAACTTGTTCGGAAAGCAGATATTTTAAACAAAAACCCAAGCTCACCGCCCTGAAATTGACAAAATACAATGGAATTTTCTTAAATACAGCGGCCTAGCAGTAAGCGATACGGTAAAAATGGGTCACAAAGTTTCGCATTAGAAACTTTTTCGCGAATTGATTGCATTTTAGACGACTTCAAGGATGATGTTCGCTACAAGAGGTGATATACTCCCGCCGAATAATTTTTCTACTTTAAATAGAGTAAAACAATGGCAGATTTATCGAAATACAGAAACATTGGTATTTTCGCGCACGTTGATGCGGGTAAAACTACCACCACTGAGCGTATTCTAAAGCTTACTGGTAAAATCCACAAAACTGGTGAAGTACACGACGGTGAGTCTACTACTGACTTCATGGAGCAGGAAGCTGAGCGTGGTATTACAATCCAATCAGCAGCGGTAACTTGTGAGTGGAAAGGCCACCGTTTAAACGTTATCGATACTCCTGGACACGTTGACTTCACAGTAGAAGTATACCGTTCACTAAAAGTACTTGATGGTGGTATCGGTGTATTCTGTGGTTCTGGTGGTGTTGAACCACAATCAGAAACTAACTGGCGTTATGCGAACGAATCAGAAGTTGCTCGTTGTATCTTCGTAAACAAACTAGACCGTATGGGTGCAGACTTCTACCGCGTAGTTGATCAAGTTGAGAAAGTACTTGGTGCTAACCCACTAGTGATGACGCTTCCAATTGGTATCGAAGACCAATTCTGTGGTGTTGTAGACGTACTTGAGAAGAAAGCATACGTTTGGGATGACACAGGTCTTCCTGAAAACTACGAAGTACAAGACGTTCCTGCAGACATGGTGGACAAAGTTGAAGAATACCATGAAATGCTAGTTGAGTCTGCTGTTGAGCAAGACGACGACCTAATGGAAGCATACATGGAAGGTGAAGTACCTTCTATCGAACAAATCAAAGCGTGTATCCGTAAAGGTACTCGTGATCTTGCGTTCTTCCCAACTTTCTGTGGTTCAGCGTTCAAAAACAAAGGTATGCAACTTGTACTAGACGCTGTTGTAGATTACCTACCTTCTCCTACAGAAGTTGAGCCTCAGCCACTAACAGATCCTGAAACAGGTGAGCCTACTGGTGAAGTAGCAACTGTTGACGCTGATGCGCCACTTAAAGCGCTTGCGTTCAAAATCATGGACGACCGTTTCGGTGCGCTTACGTTCATCCGTATCTACGCTGGTCGCATGAAGAAAGGTGACACTATCCTTAACTCTGCAACTGGTAAAACAGAGCGTATCGGCCGTATGGTTGAGATGCAAGCGGACGAGCGTACTGAACTTACTGAAGCACAAGCGGGTGACATCATCGCTGTTGTTGGTATGAAGAACGTTCAAACAGGTCACACGCTATGTGATCCTAAGCACGAGTGTACACTTGAAGCGATGATCTTCCCTGATCCAGTAATCTCAATCGCTGTTGCACCTAAAGATAAAGGTGGTAACGAGAAGATGGGTATCGCGATCGGTAAGATGGTTGCAGAAGATCCTTCATTCCAAGTTGAGACTGATGAAGATTCAGGTGAAACTATCCTTAAAGGTATGGGTGAGCTTCACCTAGACATTAAGGTAGATATCCTTAAGCGTACATACGGTGTAGACCTAATCGTTGGTCAGCCTCAGGTTGCTTACCGTGAAACTATCACACAAGAAGTTGAAGATAGCTACACGCATAAGAAACAGTCTGGTGGTTCTGGTCAGTTCGGTAAGATTGACTACCGTATCAAGCCTGGTGAAGTTGGTTCTGGCTTTACATTCAAGTCTACAGTTGTTGGTGGTAACGTTCCTAAGGAATTCTGGCCAGCAGTTGAGAAAGGCTTCAAGTCAATGATGGACGAAGGTGTACTAGCGGGCTTCCCAGTACTAGACGTTGAAGTTGAGCTATTCGACGGTGGTTTCCACGCAGTTGACTCGTCAGCAATCGCGTTCGAAATCGCTGCTAAAGGCGCATTCCGTCAGTCTATCCCTAAAGCGGGTGCACAACTTCTTGAGCCAATCATGAAAGTTGACGTGTTCACGCCAGAAGACAACGTAGGTGACGTAATTGGTGACCTTAACCGTCGTCGCGGTATGATCAAAGACCAAGAAGCTGGCGCAATGGGCGTTCGTATCAAGGGTGAAGTACCACTATCTGAAATGTTCGGATACATCGGTCACCTACGTACTATCACGTCTGGTCGTGGTCAGTTCTCAATGGAATTCTCACACTATGCACCATGTCCAGCAAACGTTGCTGACGCGGTAATCGCAGCTGAGAAAGAGAAAAAAGCAGCTAAGTAATTAACTACTTATTTTGCATAAAAAGGTCGCCTTTGGCGGCCTTTTTTATTTTTAAATTCAATGCATTACTGCGTTAATGCCCTATCTAAAAGTCGTCACGATTATTTCATGTTTTATTAATTTTAAAGTTCTTGCTTTAGGAACATTGGCACTTTATCATTAGCTTTTCTTCAATAAATTGGGTCACGTTATTGCGTCGAGGGCTCAAATTTGATTGTGGTTGGGTAAATAAAGGAGATACTCAATGAGAACCCTAGAGTTGGAAATAAACTGGCTTTTCTACGTGCTTACTTTGTCGTTGATCTGGCTTGGTAATGAGCTGTTTTCTATCTTGGCTATTCCCTCATCATTATTGCAAATAGTTACATTAATTTTACTGTTGTTTACTCTAACAACATTGGCACTATCATTAACTGGAAAGCGTTTTCTTCATATAGATAAAGTGGGAGTTAGCTATAACTTTTTTGGTAAGACTCATTATATCCATGCGGAACATATTCAGGCGATTAGGTTACGCTCCTTAGGTGTTTTAAGTATCCCAGAAGTGTATCTTGATGACGGTCGTATTATTCGCTTCTTTAGTTGGAAAATGAATGGTGATGAGCTTTTAAAAGCAGAAAGCTTGATTAGGTAAGTTGAAGCTGTGCAGGTGAAAATTTCACCTGCTCCAAATAATGACGCTTACTTCTCGTTAAGCCAAATAGCAGCTTGCTTTGCAAAGTAAGTCAAAATACCATCTGCACCAGCACGCTTAAATGCTAGGAGAGACTCCAGTACAACAGGCTTCTCAGCCAACCAGCCGTTATCAATTGCAGCCTTATGCATCGCATATTCACCACTGACTTGATAAGCGAATGTTGGTACTCCAAACTCATCTTTAACGCGTCTGACAACATCTAGATATGGCATACCTGGTTTTACCATCACCATATCAGCACCTTCTTGTAAGTCCAAAGCCACTTCACGTAATGCTTCGTCAGAATTAGCAGGATCCATTTGATAGGTTTTCTTGTCTGCACCTTTAAGGTTGCCCGCAGAGCCAATCGCGTCGCGGAAAGGGCCATAATAACTCGATGCATACTTGGCAGAGTAGGCCATAATACGAGTATGGATAAAGCCGCACTCTTCAAGTGCTTCACGAACAGCGCCAATTCGGCCATCCATCATATCGGAAGGGGCGACGATATCGGCACCTGCCTCTGCATGCGAAAGCGCTTGTTTGACTAGTACTTCCACGGTTTCTTCATTCATGACATAACCATCTTCATCTAAGATACCGTCTTGACCGTGCACTGTGAATGGGTCTAGTGCAACATCAGTGATCACACCGAGCTCGGGACATGCTGCTTTGATTGCACGGATGGCTTTTTGTGCAATTCCTTCTGGATTGTATGCCTCTTCAGCGAGCAATGTTTTTTGCTCTGCTGGTGTTACCGGGAACAAGGCGACAGCAGGAATACCTAGCTCTACTAATTGTTTGGCTTCCTCAACTAATAGATCAATAGATAAACGCTCAATACCTGGCATAGATGGGATCGCTTCACGTTTAGACTCACCATCAAGCACAAACACTGGATAGATTAAATCGTTAACCGTTAGCGTACTTTCGCTCATTAGACGTCTTGAAAAATCATCGCGGCGCATTCTACGCATACGAGTAAGGGGGAAAAGATCGAGTCCTGATTGAGCCACGTTAGTTCTCCTGGTTAGGTTTGAAAGTAACAACGCGATTACGGCCTTGTTGTTTTGCTTGATACAAGGCTTTGTCTGCATTGTCCGTATAAAGTTGTGGGTTATGCGGATCGCAAACCACAGCGCTGTATATACCAGCGCTAGTGGTCATATTTAATGTGTTTTCCCCAAGTTTGATATTGAGCTCTTGGGTTGCGATTCTTAATCGCTCAGCTACTTCACGTGCGCCATCTTCAGCTGTATTTGGGAGAAGTAAAATGAACTCTTCACCGCCATAACGGAACACTTCGTCATGCGGTCGCCGTAAGTGTGACTTAATTAAATTGGCAAATTCGCAAATAGCCTGATCACCAGCCAAGTGGCCATATTTATCGTTAATTTTTTTGAAGTGATCGATATCAAAAATGACGAGGCTCAGTACTGTCTGCTCCCGTCTTGAGCGTCGTACTTCCATTTGTAAGCGCTTATCGAAGTAACGACGATTTTTCACTTTAGTGAGTGGGTCTTCCATGTTCATCCGTTCTAGTTCTCGATTTTTATCTTCGAGTTCTCGTAACGTGACTTGTAGCTCAAAAGTGCGCTCCTCAATATTGGATTCTAAATCATATTGTGCTTGTTCTTGGAGTTTGAGCTTCTCTTTTAATAAGGCATCTTCAGCTTGGGTATGCGCCAATCGTTGTTGTTGCTTAACCAGTTTTTCGTCTCTTTGAAAAATGTAAAGGCGTACTAGTAAATAGCTGAGTAAAGTCGCTTCTATCGCAAAAATACCAAAGTACCCCAAGTGATTTAAAAAGCTTCCAGACTGAACACCGAGTTCAACTGTAAATGGGTAGCTGATCACAATAAAGTGGCAAAGTGCAATCGCAATTAAGATATTGCGGTTTTTATCGCTAAATCGGGTAAGTATGTAGATAAGTATTAGTGCGATAATAAAACTGATACTTTGAGCTAATAAAAGTGACTGAGAAACTGGCAGAAAAGCGGTTATTACGAACAAACTCACTATGACCGCAATGATTCTTTTACGTGTAAGCAGAGGGTGAGCGAGTAACCTTCTTTCTGCGCAATAACTAGCAGTAGGCAACAGTAGTATACTGAGCAGCAAAGTCATGACACCTTGGCCATACTGCTGGAACCACTGCCAAGTAGAATACAAGTAGCGGTAGCCAAAGCCATAAATATGAGCGTTAAATAGCCAGATTATAGCGATGAATAAAGTTGCGCATAGAAAGTAACTTCTTTTGGTAACAAAATAAAGTGTGGCATTAGTTAAAGCGAGTGCTAATACAAAGCCTGCTAAAATCCCAAAAATAAGATTAAATTTACTCTTAAATTGAAGGTATTCGTTAGGCTCCCAGATAGCAATAGGTGCATTGAACACACCATCATCATTGATTTGCAAATATAAATGGCTTTGCGTTTGTGGCTGTAGCTCAAGTGGAATGACTAACGACTCATATTTAAGTGGTCGTCTTATCAGTGGTAGCGCATCACCCATATCAAGAGTAAATATAGGATGGTTTGGTTTAACATGATAAGCAGTCACCGCATCAATGAGGTTATTGTTTATACTGACTAACACCGGTGTGAGAGCGTTATTCGCGTTGTGTATTGTAATCTTTAACCATAAAAATTTCTCAACAGGCCGGAGGCCTTTTGGAACTTGAATGCTTTCATGCCATTCGGCTGGGGCTGCAAGCAATTTAGCTAAAGAGGCGTCTTCACTCAGTGTATAACTTAACTTTATTTGGTGCTCTACCTTAAATGACTCAGAAATAGTCACAGTAGAAAATGCGGCGGAGCTGAATAACAATAAAAGTAAAGATAACACAATGCGCATTATTGGTTTTACCTCACAAACAATTGTTTAAAATTGGTAGTGGTTGTGGATATAACTTCTGAAATGGGACATTGTTTTAAGCGTGCAATTTGCTCAGCTACATAGGATAAGTACATTGGTTCATTGCGGCGAGATTTAGGTTTTGGGCTAATTGTTCTTGGTAGTAGGTACGGCGCGTCTGTTTCCAAAAGTAAACGGTCAAGAGGTATGTATTGAATGAGCTCTTGCAGCGTTGTGCCTCTACGTTCATCGCAAACCCAGCCTGTGATGCCAATCATTAGTCCGTAATCTAAGTAATGGCGCAGTGCGGTACGGTCACCAGTAAAACAGTGTAGTACTCCTTGAACTTTAACTTCTTGCAGTAGCGCAAATAGCGCATCGTGCGCATCTCTTTCATGTAGATACACTGGGTAGTTAATAGCTTCTGCTAGCTGCAGTTGCGTCAAGCACACGTTTTGTTGTATTGGCCTTGGTGAAAAGTCGCGATTAAAGTCCAAGCCACATTCACCAACAGCAATAGCCTTGTTGCTACTTTTTAAAAGAGTGAGGAGGTCATCGTAGAGCGTGTCAGGTGCATCTTTGGCATCGTGTGGGTGGACACCTGCTGTACAATAAAGTTGGTATTGCTCAGCGAGTGAAATACTTTGCTCGCTGCTTGTTAAATCGCAGCCAATTGCTAGCATAGATTCTATGCCTGCTTCTTTGGCTCTAGTAATTACCTCGGCCAAGTCGGATGAAAATTGCGAGCTGGTGAGGTTTACACCAGCATCGATCATCTTGTCCATTAGTTAACTCGTTTAACTCGCGTTGTGCGGTTTGAACCCGCTTTTTTCATCAAAAATGAGCCGAAAGAAGCACGCTCAATAATTAATGTGTCGCCCTCGTTGGCAAAAAAGGTCTCTGATGAAACTTGTCGCCATACTTGGCCATTGTCTAGAGTGAAGACCATTTTATTACGGCCTTGGGTAGAGGTTTTAACTAGTTTAGCCGTAATTTCTTCGATTTCTTCGCTTGCTGCTTTAACTTTATGCTCTAAGCCAAAACCATCTTCTTTCGACTCTATTTTTTCTACGCTTCGCGCTTCACTTACCTTATTTTTACTTGTGATTGCTTTGCCAGACTGCGCTTCAGTGATTGGTTTATTTGCAATCACATTGTCATAGCACATGAGCCGCTTAAAATCATTCTCAATCAGGGTACAAGCTTGTAGAGCCTGTGTATTGTTCGGCTTTGCAGCGCAAAGAGAGGTAAAGCCAACTGCAAACAGTATCATGGTTTTTTTCATTCTTCTGACTCCTGTTGTTGTGGTTTAGTGCTATAAAATCTGGCTAGAATGAGCCCCAACTCAAACAAGAGTAGCATAGGTAGTGCCAATAAAGTTTGAGATAGAACATCAGGGGGGGTTAAAAACATTGCGATGACAAAAGCACCAACGACAACATAAGGCCGTTTCTCTTTTAAACTCGCAGGGGTTGTCATACCACTCCAACATATAAGCATGATGGCAACGGGAATTTCAAAGGCGATGCCAAAAGCAAAAAATAGCTTCAGGATAAAGCCAAGATAACTGCTAATATCTGGTGATAATGTCATCATCTCCGGTCCCACACTGGTAAAAAAACCGAGAATGATAGGCATGACAACAAAGTAGCAAAAGGCAATCCCGCCATAAAATAGTAGTACACTAGAAAGTAATATCGGTATAAGCATCCGCTTTTCATGCTTATATAAGCCTGGTGCGATGAAGCCCCACACTTGATGTAAAATAAATGGCACTGCAGCGAATAACGACACGAATAATGTTAGTTTAAAGGGGGCAAAAAACGGTGCTGTAACATCTGTTGCGATCATTGTTGTATTGCTAGGCAAGCTATTTACTAGCGGCGCCGCAACAAACGCATAGATATCATTGGCGAAATACACCAAGGAAACAAAGATAACGAAAACGCTCATTAACGCTCTCATTAAGCGGTTTCTTAACTCAACAAGGTGAGCTATAAATCCACTCTGGGCTGATTCTGTCATGTAACTTGACTCGTACGAATATAATGTCAATTGGATAAGAGAAAAGGTACTGCTGGATGTCTAAATATCCAAAACTAGAACCCATTCTAACTATCTAACTGGTAGATTGATTAGTCTTTATTTTTATTATTTTCGGTTGATTTATAAGAATGTCTGACTGATTCAGCCGCTTCCTGTAATTCTTGAACGGATTGCTTGAGTTCGGGGGCCAAATCTTGCATTCCCTGTTGTTCCGCTTTCTTTAAATTATTATGTAGCTCGTGAACGCGTAACTCTTCACTTACTTCAGCTTTGACTGAATTAGCGACAGACTTTACCGTTTTTATCCATCTCGCTACGGTGCGGATTGCAACGGGAAGACGTTCAGGGCCAAGTACAATTAGACCGACGATAAGAACGACCACTAACTCCCACATACCCATGTTGAATTACACCTTATCTTTTTCTTTCTCTGATACAGGTTGTGCTTGCTCAGTTGTTGTATTTTTTAACTTTTCTGGCTCAGAGTCGGTCGCAGTTTGCTCATCCGATACCGCCTTTTTAAAGCCTTTAACTGCACCGCCTAAATCACTACCAATACCGCGTAGTTTTTTAGTTCCAAATAACAAAACAATGATGGCTAAAATAATAAGTAATTGCCAAATACTGATCCCACCGAATCCCATAATAACTCCATTGATACTTACTGCTTATGAATAATGATTATACGCCTAGCGAGCAAAAAATCACCCTGTTTTACGCCATGCGCCAATAAATACTAGCACGGCAATAATCGCAAGTAGGCTACTTGCGACAGGTTTGTCAAAAATAAAGCTCAATCCCGATATTATTGCAAAACTACTCGCTGCTAAGCCTAACAACAGCGGCTTTGTAGCAGTATCTGCTTTTTGTGTGACAGGTGGAGGTGGGCGGCGCTTGAGATTTTGATAAATCAAATCTGGCAGTTCAGGCATTTTTTCAGCCCAAAATGGTAAGTTTGCATATAGCTTTTTCGCCACCGCGAAAGGGCCTACTTGCTCTTGTACCCAATGCTCTAAAAATGGTTTTGCTGTTTTCCACAGATCTAACTGCGGATAAAGCTGACGCCCTAGACCTTCTACATACAGCAGGGTTTTTTGCAATAATACTAATTGTGGTTGCACTTCCATGTTGAAGCGCCTTGCCGTGTTAAACAAATTCACTAGCACATGGCCAAAAGAGATTTCTGCAAGCGGCTTGTTAAAAATAGGTTCGCATACGGTGCGAATGGCAAACTCAAACTCTTCTACGCAGGTATCTGCAGGAACCCAGCCAGAGTCCACATGAAGCTGTGCCACCTGACGATAATCACGATTAAAAAAGGCGATAAAGTTTTCGGCCAAATACCTTTTATCTTCACGGTTTAAGGTGCCGACTATGCCGCAATCTATGCCAATGTACTTAGGGTTATGAGGATTTTCACGAGCGACAAAAATATTGCCAGGATGCATATCTGCATGGAAAAAACTGTCACGGAAGACCTGTGTGAAAAAGACTTCCACGCCGCGCTCGGCCAGCAATTTCATATTGGTGCCTTGCGCTAACAAGGCTTCGGTGTCTGAAACCGGAATACCGTAGATGCGTTCCATCACCAGCACGTTTTTACGTGAATAATCACTATATACCTCAGGGATATACAGTGAATCTGAGTCTTCAAAGTTGCGTCTGAGTTGAATTGCGTTCGCGCCTTCTCGCATCAAGTCTAGCTCGTCGAGTAAGGTTTTTTTGTATTCCCTAACAACTTCCACTGGGCGCAGACGTTTTCCTTCGCTGAGTAAATTGACAACGATTTTAGCGAAACGCTCCATTAAAGAGAGATCGGCATGGATTTGTTTTTCGATATCGGGACGAATAACTTTGATCACGACATCCTTCAGATCTTCTTTGTGTTGTAGCTTGGCAGCATGCACTTGCGCTATTGAGGCTGAAGCCAGCGGTTTTGATTCAAATTCAGCAAAGTATTCATGAATATCGTCGATTTCTAGCGCTTGTTCAATGAGCTTTTGTGCCATCGCGGGGTCAAATGGTTGAACTTGATCCTGCAAAAATGCAAGTTCTTCGGCAATATCTGGTGGCAGTAAATCTCGACGGGTCGAAAGCATCTGGCCGAACTTGATCCATACCGGTCCCAATGTTTGTAGCGCCAGGCGCAGACGTGTGCCTACTGGTTTGTCTTTATGTTTGTTGCGCAGCCAAAACAAACTCGCTCGAGCGAGTTTACCGTACCAAGGCTGCTTATGCGCAGGGACGATTTCGTCTAAACCATAGGTTAAAAATGTTTTGGTGATCTGATGCAAGCGAAGTAAAGACAACCTAATTTCCTTTGTTTTGCTGAAGTAATGCGCTGAGGCGTTGATTTAAACTTTCGACTTGATTGTTTAGGGTTCTCACTTGCTGCTTAAACTGTTGAAACTCGAGCGGATGGGGTGCAACTTTCAACTCATCTTGAAATAACCCAGTTAGTGTTGCCTTGGCTACCTGCCCATCTTGCTTTGCGCGATGTGCTAACTTATGAAAGGTATCTACGGCAACTTGTGCGGGTGCATCACCGACATATTTGGCGAGGTGCTCCGCCCAATCAATATCAAGTGTTGCCAACGCACTACTATATAGTTGTGCTAGTGCCAAATCCCCTTCAAGGTCGAGCTTATCTTGACGAATAAGCGCAGTGAGTTGGCTTGGGTCTTTGAGTTCAAGCAAGGTTGGTAAATCGGCACTAATTGAACAATCGGCTTCGCCATCAAAAGGGCATAGTACGTGAATGTTAATGCCTGTGTAAGTCACAGCTAAACAAGTATTTTGATCTCGAATATCAACACTGAGTACTTTGTGTTGGCCTTTACTTAGCACATGCTTTAGCTCAGGTGAGAGTTTAAGGCCTTTGTTTAAAGCCGTCTCAAGTACGGCGCCAAGTAATGAAGCTAACACAGCAACTCCTAGAATTTAAAGCCGCGATGAAGGGCGACGATGCCTCCGGTCATATTTTGGTAGTCAGTTTGTTCAAAACCGGCTTCATCCATCATGGATTTTAGCGTTTCTTGATCTGGGTGCATGCGAATAGATTCTGCAAGGTAGCGATAAGACTCACTGTCATTTGCAACTAATTTGCCCATTGCAGGTAATAGTGTAAATGAATACATATCATACAGCTTTGCCAGCGCTTCATTATCTGTCTTTGAAAATTCAAGTACCAGTAAGCGTCCACCTGGCTTTAGTACTCTGTACATTGAGCGCAATGCTTTATCTTTATCAGTTACGTTACGTAAACCAAAGGCAATAGTGATGACATCAAAAGTATTATCGTCAAATGGTAGCATTTCTGCGTTCATTTGAACGTATTCAATATTGCCAACAAGTCCCGAGTCGCGTAATTTTTCGCGGCCGACTTTAAGCATTGAGTCGTTAATATCACCTAAAACAACTTGTCCTTTATCACCAACTAATTCGCTAAATCTTGCGGTTAAATCACCCGTACCGCCAGCAAGATCAAGTACTTTGTGACCAGCGCGTACACCTGAGCAGGCAATAGTTTGACGCTTCCACAAACGATGGATACCGAATGACATCAGATCATTCATGATGTCGTATTTTGCAGCTACAGAATGAAATACGTCTGCAACCATAGAGGCTTTTTTGTCGGTCTCGACTGTTTTGTATCCAAAGTGGGTAGTATTGTCTTGTGACTCTTTCATGTGGGTTCCATCATTACTCTGCAACTATGCTTGCTAGTGTACTTGATTGGTAGCCGTAGGTGCAATTTCTTATCCGTGTTGTATTGTTGAAAATGCAAACAAAAGAGGATATTGCGGATCAGTGACTAATATAACAGTGTTGGCCGAGAGAATGTGCCTTCTGTGCAGCGTAACCTGCGCGTTTTGCCAACATATTAAAGTCTTGCTCTGGTGCAAGTTGGGCTATCCCAAGGGCCAGAGACACATTAGGTAATGGAATTTTCCCTTTCGCGCTGACAAACTTTAATCGCTCAACACCTTTACGCACTTTTTCCGCGATAACACTCGCGGTATCTAAATCTACATCGGCAAGGATAACCGTGAATTCTTTTTTTCCTGTGCGACCAGGTAAGCCGCTTTCAACGACATAACGTTTGATATTATTGGCGATACGATTAAGCACAACTTCACCCACAACATCACCAAACCGCGTTGAAAACTCGTCAAGGTTATCAACTTGGATAGAAAGCGCACAGACGGATTTTTGCTGCGATTGCCATAGGGACACTTTTTGATGAAGATAGTGACGCTTATAAAGACCCGTTTGTGGGTCTAACAAGTGTTGTTTACGTAAGTCGAGTAGTAACTTTTGATTACGTTCATAATCTAAACGCGATTTTATTAACGCTTGTTTAAATTGTTTGTGCTGTTTTAGCAATAGCTCAGTTTGTTTGGTGAGTGTTGATAGTGCGCGCTTACTCTTTTGAATGTTGTGTTCATCTAAATTATGCACACATTGACTGACTTGTTGGGCAAAGCGAATAACCTGCTTTTGAGAGGTTTCTGCATTTTCGTGTAATTCAGTCACCAAAGAATCAACACCTTCAAGCAATTCAGATTGTGTTTTTTGTCCTTGATCTAGAAACTGATAGTAGAGTTGCTCAATGAATACACAGTCTATTTTTGTGTGCGCTTTGACGGCTTTGTTGATGGCACAGTCGAGATCTTTGTTCGTGGCGCTAATATGGGTATAAGCAACCTGATAATTTAAAGGCGTGGGCGGCAAATGATGTTGCTCTAAAAACAGGCACACCTGTGTCATTTTTTCTTGGGCAACAGCCATGGGATCATGGAACATCATTTCATTTACCACAACAATTAATTATCAAACGTTAATGAACTACCACCAACTCCATCGGTGTAACTCTTGTCCTAATTGCACTAGACCTACATTAATCTGTATCGTCCGAATTTAAAAGTAAAAAATTTGTCTTTGAAATAGAAAATTTACATTTTTTTGTTGAATTGCTGATTTTCTCATCAATTTTTACTAGGTTGAGTAAATTGTATTCGATCTGAGATATTCGTGATTCTGTCGAATTAAGTTGCATCTGTTACGGGACTCTCCTACTTTGACTAGCAGAAAGTTCATTTCACCATAACAAAGCTCAGAGCGATGGATAATCATTATTTTTTGGCTATTTTATCGCGAGCTGAGTAACAACAACGTATCGAGGAAGTCAGCGTGTTATCACCAAAATTAAAGCTGTGGACTAAGCGTTCAAGCGTCGCCGTTTATTTAACTGTCGCCTTATCAGGTTGTGCTATTACCGGAAGTGACAATAACGCTGAGTTTACTCAAATAGCTGGCAGCGTTATGAAATTTAGAAGTGATAACAATGCCTATGGTCGCAGTGATACAAAAGTAGAGTTTCTGCTACCAAACCTCAGTGCAGAAAAGTTGGCGACCACAAATCAGCAGCGTCTACAGTTCTTGGCTCAGCTCGACAATATCGACACTTCAGCGCTAAGTGAGGAAAATCAAATCAATCTCACTATTTTGCGTGCACAAGTGCAGAATAGCGTCGATGAGTATCGTTTTCATAGTCACTATATGCCGCTCACCTCTGAATATGGTTTTCATTCCGGTCTGTCTTTTATGATCTCGAGTCATGACTTTAAGAAACGTGCTGGTTACGAGCTATATTTAGCACGTTTGCAGCAAGTTCCTCGTTATTTCAAGCAAAATATCGACTGGATGAAAGAAGGTATGGCGATTGGTCTGACTCAGCCGAAAGCTGTGCTTGAAGGTTATGAAAGTTCTATCGAAGCCTATATCGTTGATGATGTGACAAAATCTGAGTTTTATGGCCCGTTTACACAAAACCAAGCGGGTTTACCTGATGCTGAATTTAAAGCGCTGCAACAGCGTGCCAAAAAGATTATTCAAGGTGATGTGATCGCTGCATATCAAAATTACCTTAATTTCTTTGTCAATGAGTATCGTCCTGCGGCTAGAACTGAAATTGGAATTTCTTCGACACCAAATGGTGAAGCGTTTTATGCGAATCGTGCTAAATACTACACCACCACGAATATGACGCCAAAAGAGATCCACGAGCTTGGTCTTAAAGAAGTGGCTCGGATCCGTGCAGAAATGGAAAAAATCATTAAAAAAGTGGGCTTTAAGGGGTCTTTTGCCGACTTTGTGCAGTTCTTAAGAACCGATCCACAGTTTTATGCTAAAACCCCCGAAGCGCTGCTTAAAGAAGCTGCATATATAGCAAAGAAGATGGATGCCCAGCTACCTAAGCTATTCCATACATTACCAAGAAAGCCATACGGTGTCGCTCCAGTGCCTGCGAGCATTGCACCTAAATATACAACCGGGCGTTACTCTGGTGCACGTAGCGATACTGATGCTGGCTATTATTGGGTAAATACCTACGCTCTGGATAAGCGCCCGTTGTATGTATTAGAAGCATTGACTCTACATGAGGCCGTGCCTGGTCACCATTTGCAGATCTCCTTGAATGCCGAGCTTGATTATCTACCGGAATATCGTCGTAACGAATATATTTCTGCTTTTGGTGAGGGATGGGGGCTATATTCTGAGTTTTTGGGTATCGAAGCCGGGTTTTATCAAGATCCTTACAGTGATTTTGGTCGCTTAACCTACGAGATGTGGCGAGCGGCTCGTTTGGTTGTAGACACTGGCATGCATATGTTTGGTTGGAGCCGCGAGCGAGCGATGAACTTTATGAAAGACAACACTGCATTGTCCTTACATAATGTTAAAACGGAGACTGATCGTTATATCTCTTGGCCGGCTCAAGCGCTGTCATACAAAATTGGTGAACTAACCATTAAGCGGCTACGTCGCAAAGCAGAAAAAGCACTGGGCGATCAGTTTGATATCCGTGAGTTCCACCATCAAATCTTACGTCATGGTTCTGTACCATTGTTTGTGCTTGAAGATCAAATCGACAAATATATTGAAACCACGATGAATCAAGCACGTAAGTAATCGAGATTATCCATTTAATAAAAAAGCCCAAAGTAAAGACGTTGGGCTTTTTTGTTTTATTAGCCTAAGCTAGTTTAGTTTACAAAACTAATAATTAGCTGATACACATCATCAGTCGTTCGGCATTTATTGGCATTAATGATGAGCTGTTCACCTAAGTGCAGCGCTCGCTGTTGTGCCGCTAAGCGTGCATCTTCATCTTCAATCGCATCTATGTCCGCAACATGTGCGAGACCAATGGTGCGGCGGATCAATTCACACCCACAATAACCAACCGCGTCTTGCAATACCTTAGTGAGGAAGTATTCCGCGTAGCCATCTGCTTGCAATGACAGGTCGCGTGTTTGTGTTTTTGCCAGTTCAAGCCAAGTTACATAGAAGTTAGATAGGGTGGTGGCGATACTATCGAGTAAATACACTTGCATATTTCGACGTTTTGGCAGAGCGTTAATACGAGCATGTTGGGCACAGTAGTTGAGCAATAAATTGCCGATAAATGAGCCTAAATCAAAGCCAATGGGGCCAAAAAAGCCAAACTCAGGATCGATTAGCTTAGTGTGCTTGGCATCGACGAAAATACTACCAGTATGGACATCACCGTGGAGCAAGGTTTCTGGAGCATTGAGAAACTGGGCTTTGAGCTTTGCCACTTCAACTAATAACGTCTTATTGTTTCTTAGCATTTCCACAGACGATTGCAATGCGGCTGGAAAGTTGTTTCTTTCAGCATCGCGGTATGGGTCGTCGAAGAACAAATCTTCAGTGATTGCGCACAGCTCAGGATTAGTAAACTCGGTGACTAGGGCTTTCTTTTCACTCGGTGTTAAGTAAAAACTTGAGTGATAAAAGCTGGTTTTTGCTAGGTAATTTGCGACGTCTTTGCTGAGTCTTGCAAAGGTGTTCGCTTGGTTTAATTCACCGCGCAAAATGCGTAGATGACCAAGATCTTCCAACACAGTTACCGCAAGCTCTGTATTGTGGTGCAGCACTTTTGCTGTGGTATCTGGGCAGATCTCACCATGGCGTTGTAACACACTAGCTTCAATTCTGGCTCTGTCTAACGTCAGTGGCCAGCTCTCACCCACACATCGAGCGTAAGGCAAAGCTTGCTTGACGATGATGCTATTTTCTTGCGTATCTTGCACGCGGAAAACCAAATTCAGATTGCCATCACCAAACTCATAACAAGATAAGGTTGCATCTTTATCAAAGAAACTTCCTAAATTAGTAATGTAATCAATAACTTTTTCTGCATCAAATGCAATGTAGCTCGACATGTTTCTGCACCTTGTGGATATTTGCTATTGGCATTCTATATTTTTAAATGTTTAGATGTCTATACTTCTTTAGATCTTGATGTAAAATATCATTAGTACACTTTGAAAGAGCGGGATGTCATGAAAACCTTAATTGCACGTAGTCTTAAATTCGAATCGGGCGTGGTACAGGTATTGGATCAATACTTACTGCCACATCAACAGGTGTGGCATGAATGCCGCGACGTTGCGACGATGAGCGAGCTAATTCTGACACTTAAGGTTCGCGGTGCTCCGCTTATTGGTTTAGCGGCAAGTTTGTTAATTGGTTATCTTGCCGAACAGGGAGAAGGTAAAGACACAATTGCTCGTTCGATAGATGAACTTGAAGCAACGCGTCCTACAGCGGTGAATTTAATGCACTGCATGGCGAGATTGCGTGAAGCGTTACAAGCGAATGATTGGCAACAACAAGTGATCACAACCGCTGAACAGTTATTTGAAGAAGACACTGCGCTATGCGACCGTATGGCAAGCATAGGTGCAGAGCTTGTGAATGCGGGAGACAATATTCTTACCCACTGCAATACTGGCGCACTGGCAACGGCAGGTGTAGGCACCGCACTTGGCGTAATTCATCATGCTGCAAAACAACATGGTGACATTCATGTTTGGGTTGATGAAACTAGGCCACTGTTACAAGGTGGTAGGCTCACCGCGTTTGAACTAGATGCATGGCAAATCCCATACACGCTAATCTGTGACAATATGGCTGCGAGTTTAATGGCGGCGGGTAAAGTCGATAGAATCTTTGTGGGGGCAGATAGGATTGCGGCAAACGGTGATTTTGCGAATAAAGTCGGCACTTATAATCTAGCAGTGTTAGCCCATTTCCATAATATTCCTTTTTATGTGGTTGCCCCGATCACAACATTAGATAGCAGCTGTCCAAATGGCGCAGCCATTCCAATTGAACAACGTGCCAAAAGCGAAGTAACTGGTGTCAGTGGCAGCTTTGGTGATTGCCAATGGGCACCCAACAATGCTGAGGTATATAACCCAGCATTCGATGTTACACCAGCGAGTTTGATCACCGGATGGGTGTTGGATACTGGATTATTTACGGCTGAGGATGTTGCCAAGGGAGAGTTTTACAAAGTTAAACATTTGTAAATTATACACTACCGAAGTGACTAAACTCTTGTTACAATGTACCCATTAAAGTGATGACTATTTTTAATAATAATGGAGAAGTTATAACAGGATGAAAAGGTTACTTATTTTAATTCTTTCCTTGATGGCGACAGCTGTGTTTGCTCAGCAAGACATACCGTTGGAGGCGTTTAGCAAAGGTAGTGAGTTTTCAAGTGTAAAAATATCACCAAACGGTGAATACCTAGGCTTTATCACTAAAGCTGAAGGAAAAAGTATCTTGGGTTTTCTAGAGCTTGATGGATTTAAGGTTATTCATGCCGTGAGATTCAACGGTAATGCCCAAGTCGGTCGTTATGAGTGGGTTAACGACAACCGTGTAGTACTTGAGAAAGAGTATATCCGAGGGTGGCGAGATCACCCTGAGTATCATGGCGAATTATTTGGTGTAAATGTTGACGGTAGCCGAGGGAGATACTTAGTTGGATATCAAGGTGAAATTCAAACCGGATCACGACTGAAAAAAGCGACACCTCTGTATGGCACTTCCTACATCCTTGACCCTTTGGTCAATGATGAAGATAAAATGCTGATCGTGACTTATCCGTGGTCAGGCTCTAAGGAGCCAGTAACTGTGGTATACGAAGTCAACGTCCATTCAGGTGTTAGACGAAAAGTCTCTATATCTCCGCGTAGGATGGGGCGTTTTTTGACAGATCATCAAGGGGAGGTGAGAGCTGTTGCTTCGACTGATGATAATGGTAACACATCTGTATTTATAAAAAATACAAAAGATAGTGACTGGAAAGAGTTAACACTAGCACAAGATCTTGATGACTATTGGCTACATGGTTTTGATGAATCGGGTAAATTGGCGTATCTATCCGCTGCAAAAGCAGGAGAGCCGCGAGGGGTTTATCAACTGACACTGGAAACTGGCAAGCTCAAGCATTTTTTCCAAGACAAATTAGTTGATCCATCTAAAATATGGCGTGATCCAGTTAATCAAACTCCTTTCGCAATTGAGCTCGATCCGGATTATCCGACGTATGCGTTCGTAGATCAAGATTCAATATGGAGCCAACGACTAAAGTCGCTTATAGCTTCAATACCGGGGAATCAGATCCGCATAGTAAGTGGTACTCGAGATGGCAGCAGAGTTATCGTTTTTGCTGGTAGTGATATTAATCCTGGAAATTACTATCTATTTGATAGCAAGAAAAATCAACTTGGGTTATTAGTCGCAAACCGTAGTTGGATTGATCCTAATAGTATGTCAACGATGGAAGCCATCAGTTTTAAAGGACGTGATGGAATTACTATTCACGGGTACCTCACCACACCACAAGGTAAAGAAAAGCAAAACCTTCCTTTGATTGTTATGCCGCATGGTGGACCTCACGGACCAAGAGATTATTGGCAGTTTGACCCTGAAGTGCAAATGCTCGCGAGCAGAGGTATGGCTGTATTACAAATTAACTTTCGAGGGTCAGGTGGTTATGGAGATGCATTTGAAGAGCTTGGCTATAGAAAGTGGGGCAAAGAAATTCAATATGACATCATTGATGGAACCCGTGACTTAATCTCTAAAGGTATCGCTGATAAAAATCGGATTTGTATTATGGGAGCGAGCTTCGGTGGTTATTCGGCATTGCAAAGCGCAATATTAGAACCAGACTTATTCCAATGTGCTGTAGGTGTGGTTGGCGTATATGATTTACCACTGATGTTTGAAGAAGGTGATATTGCTCAGCGTAGTTCAGGGGTCGCATATTTAGAACGTGTACTTGGCACCGATGAAAAGCAGTTAAAGGAATTTTCTCCAAGCTATAATGTCGAGAAGCTTAAGGTTCCAGTCCTTATCGTACATGGTGGTGAGGACCAAAGAGCGCCAATTGAACAAGCGGAATCTTTAATTGATGCACTGAAAAAGGCTGATAAGCCTTATCAGTATTACTTACTTGAAGATGAAGGGCATGGTTTCTATAAACCGGAACATCGTCTGAAATACTTTAAGAAAGTGCTGGCATTCTTAGAAAAGCCCATGCAGTTATAGTAATAAAGTACAATAATAGCCAGCAATTGATGCTGGCTATTATATTTCTCAACTAACACCTTCAATACTTATCTTATTCGAACTGAGCAAAGCTTTTTAAATTCAAGAACAGTTCAAAATCACGCCACATGCTAGGTGAAATCACACATAATCGGTTATGCTTTATCCAAAGCTTAGCCATTCATTATGACAGCTTCAAATGCTCACGATGCAGATTAATTTTCTTGCAATAGAGCGCAATAGGCACTACCGATTATATAAATTAATAAGGGAATCGATGTTTTCACAAACCGTTCAGTTGCAGCCAGTAAACATCTTGCAAATAGTTTTTACAGTGGTTTCGGTGTTAGGAGTGATTTTAGTCTGGAAAATGGATAGATATCGAGGCGTCTTATTTCTTTTCATATATTATTCTATCTTAATGATATTTAATTTATATGAAGAAACACGAGGTCAAGATGGGTATATAGTAACTCCCATTTTTACACTAATTAAAGGGCCAATAGTCTACTTTTTAGTTAGATGGATAATTAATGAAAAGCCTATAGCTTCTAAATTAAAGTTTCTGCATGTGGCACCTGCAATTTTAGCATTACCCTTCACGCAACATGTCCAGCTTATTATTTTGATTGCTACCTTTAGTCAAATTATCTACTTAATTGCTTCTTTAAAGCTAATAAAGCGATATCACTCCATATCAATGGCCGTCCGCTCTGACGCACTGTCCTTAAAGTTAGATTGGGTTAACAAGATAATTTATGTTTTCTTTATCTTTGCTCTAGTAGATCTTTTAAGGTTAAATTTGCAGCCATTTAACGCCATTGAGATAAAGGCTGGTTGGTATTTTATTGATGTATTGGTGGCGCTGCTTTTGATGTGTTTTCTAGTAGTTAAAACTGCTCATCAACCTGAGCTATTTGATGATATGGTTCCCTATGAAGACTTGAAGGTGAAAGTTTTAGAATGTGAACAACAATCTAACTTAAAATTAGCACAACAATTATGTGAGGATATTACAAAAGTAGTATTAGAAAAAGAGCTTTATAAAAAGCCAAGGTTATCACTAATAGAAGTTGCGAATGAAACAGGTTTTAAGTTGAAAGACGTTTCTTGGTCTATAAATTTTGCCACAGGTTATAACTTTTGTGAATTCATTAACAACATGAGAGTCAATGAAGTTAAGAAACAAATTGTTCTGCCACAAGAATCTCACAAAAGTATCTTAGAAATAGCTTTTGATTCAGGTTTTAACTCAAAATCTGTTTTCTATAGTACATTCAAATCTACGGTAGGAATGACTCCTAGTAAATACCGAAGTTCACAAAAACAGTAAGTTAACCGGTCCTATTTAGTCCCAAATCATGATTTGGGAAGACAGAACTAATTAAAAAACGGATAGTGTTGTAAATTCGATTTGACTACCAAGTGCACCAGCCGTCTCCAATGCTAATTGAAGGCTGCTTCAATGCTAGTCGTAAGATAAACACTATTTTGTAGGTTTTATATGTTCAAAACTATAGCCGTTACACTTTCCTTTGCTTTTTACACCTTGCTTTTTTCACCTCCAGCATTAGCTGATCATTACACTGTTTTTATCACTAAGAACAACCCCAGAATAGCGAAAGTTAAAGCAGTTCTTTTCCCACATGGTCATGTTATTTCCATGAATGAGCAAAATGTTCATGGTTTGAAAAATGGCTGGGGAGGATTTGTAAGAAACCTCACAGTATTAAATTCAGATGGAGAAACTATTCAGATTTCTGAGGTTGAAAATAGTAAATGGGAACTAATTGGATACGAAAATGGAAAGATTACTTTGTCATATGATGTCGTTTTAGGACACGACACAGTAATTCCTAAGATAAAATTTGGTGATAATGGAGCTGCTTATGCAACAGAAGATGGTGTAATGTGGGCTGGACGTGCTCTATTTATTGCAGGGAAGCCAAGTAAAAAAGTAAATATAAAATTTGAAACCCCCAATTCTTGGGCCATTACTACTCCTTGGGAAAGTGTTAATGATAGTACAACTGAATTCTACGTGGAGGGGACGAGTGATCTGCAAAACTCAGCATTCTTTGCGGGTGAGCATACTCAAGGTTCTTTTAAAGTAGGAAATGTACAACTAAGAACGGCTTTTTCAGGTGAATATACTCGTAAAATGGTTGACGATATAAATCAGAAAGTTGACCAATTTTTTCAATATTACGGAGCTCAATATCAATCACCTTTAAAATCTAGAATGGTTCTTATAGTTTCAGATCGTAATGATGGAGGAGGGGAAGTCATGGGCAAAGCAATATCAATATCGGTAGGTCCAGCTGACAAAAAACTTTTAGATAAAAGTAGCAAAATCCCCTTGGGTATTTCACGGCTAGTTGCTCATGAGCTGTTTCACGGTTTCGCATTCAATCAGTTAGAAGTTGATGATAAAGGTGATAAGTCCGCATTATATGAATGGTTTAATGAGGGGTTTGGAGCTGAGTATGCTTCTCAACTTGCACTATTAAGAATAGGTATAAAAAATGAGTCTGAATTTTTAGATGGTATTTTATATAGAATGAAAGAATATGAAGCTGAAGCCGATGGAAAGTTAACTCTGATTAGTGCTGGTGCTGATAAGTCTGATAAATCTACCACTGTTTATTGGGGAGGCATGATTGCAGCTCTTACTCTTGATTTCAAAATCCGAGCCAAAAGTGAAGGGAGACGAAATTTAGATGAGCTGTGGAGATATTTACTACAAAACTATCCAAGAGGTGGAAAAGAGATGAATTTGAATGAGCTATATAAATCAGTAAGTAAATTATATGGAGAATCAATAGCCTTAGAGTTTAAGGATTATGTAACAGTTCCTAATGTTATTCCATTTTATGACGCCGCGAAATTAATGGGGCTGAAATATAATGGTAGGAAACTGCTCAGAGATAGCTTAGCTACTAAAAGTCAGAAATTGTTATGGGAAGAATTTGTTTTAGGGAAAGGAAGTAGTTTATAGATCTAACTTTGTTGAATTTATAATTTTTATTTTTAGTGTGGTGTTGAGATAAGTTGATTTTTAAATGTGTTAGTCCTTTTTAAGTGAAGTAGGTGGCTCGTCATGAATTTAAAATTCTGCTTTTGTGTTTGGTTTTATAAAATTAAGTGAGCGATTATATTTTTATGAAAGAAAGATCGATTTTAGATGTGAAAATTCAACATAACGCGCCAAAAGTAAAGGAGTTTATTGATTTACGATGTATCGTAGGTTGGGAAAAACAAGATACAAAGACAGCTTCAAAAGCATTGGCAAACACCTTGTTTCATGTCGTTGCAAGATTAGATTCAAAGCTTATAGGAATGGGAAGAGTGATTGGTGATGGAGCTATGTTTTATTACATTCAAGACGTAATTGTCGACCCTAAATATCAAAGTATGGGAGTTGGAAATTTGTTAATGGAAAAAATTGAGATGTATTTATCAGAAAATGCAAACGCTGGAGCTACAGTAGGACTTTTTTCCGCAAATGGTAAAGAAACATTCTACAAAAAATATGGATATTTAGAAAGGGATGGTAGTCAGTTAGGTTTTGGTATGTGCAAGTTTTTATAATAAAAATGTTTTTTATTTGGGGTTTTAATGGTGGCTTGTGCAATGTTTGAAATTAAAATATTTATTTTTTTTGTTTTTATTAACTTTTTTGTTTCAAGTTATTTGTTTGCTGCTGAAATATACCCAGATGTTACTTGGCTTCATTACAAATCTCCAGAACAGGCTGGCTTTACTTTAGAGCGATTAGATAAAATTAAAAAGTTTTACAATAAGAAGTCCTTCTCAGCGCTTTTAGTAGTTAAAGATGGCGCCATTGCTATAGATTGGGGGGAGAATGACCGAAGGTTTCCTATACATTCGATTAGAAAGAGCTTATTGAGTGCACTATATGGGATTCACTCTAGTTCTATCAACTTTCAAGCAAGCCTTGCAGATCTAAACTGTAATGATAACTCATTGCTGACTGATCAAGAACTATCAGCAAAGGTTTTTGATGTTATATCGTCTCGGTCTGGAGTCTACCTTCCTGCAGCCGCCGAAAATAATGAAATGAGATTAAACAAGCCAGCTAGAGGTAGTTATAAGCCAAGCAAGTATTGGTGGTATAACAATTGGGATTTTAATGTTGCAGGTACTCTGTTTTCGAAAATTACTGGAGAGGAAATTCTTGGGTCAATTGCAACTCAATTGGCAGCCCCTTTACAGATGCAAGATTACCGAGTTACAGATGTCACCTTCCCATAAAATGAGACATGCATAATTGGAGTTTTCTGCAATCATTAAAGCAGGAGACTAACTATGAAAAAATCACGTTTTACCGAATCACA
>NZ_JAKRFW010000091.1:0-8692 GCF_022347905.1 Pseudoalteromonas sp. Of11M-6
TGTTTTCCCTAAAACTCTCTGGCTAGACAAGGAGAAAACTAAGTTGTGCTTTAGCAACAATGAGTTGGAACATTCCTTATCCAAACCTCAGGTTAAATATGAATCATGTAATAGTCATTGAAATAGTCTCCATACCGCTTTATCTGAACGTCTATACCATTTACTGTCAGCGCACAGACCTACTGGCGCTCATTTGTTTTCTTTAATTTTTGTAGCGTTTCTTGGTCAAGACCTGGCACAACTGTCGCTTGCGAGCTGTTTTGAAGTATTTTTTTGATAGACGTGCCATCCACATTTATAGAAAAGACATCATAAAAGCCAAATACATTCTCTGAAGCGAAATACACCTTTGTGCCGTCTGGAGACCAAGATGGATCCCACTCTTGAATGTTATTACGAGTCAGTCGCTTGTTATTGGTTCCATCAATACCCATAACATATACTTCCTGATTCCCATCTCTATTAGATAGATAGGCTATTTTTGTGCCATCTGGGGAAATTTGAGGAGACATGTTATCAGTGTCGTCTTGAGTGAGTTGAATAACCTCGCTGCCATCCAAATTGGCAATGCTAATTTGGCTTGGGCTGGCTTTAGATTGGTATAGTAATCGACCATCTGGCATAAATTCTGGAGCACGACCTTCGAGATTTTTAATTTGGCGCTGTTCGCTACCATCAGCATTCATTAACCAAATTTCTTCCTGCCAAACACCTTCCTTATTTTCATATTCTCTAGCAAACGCTATCGTCATTCCATCCAAAGACCAAGCAGGTGCACTATCCCACACATATTTTTTACTGGTTAATCTTTTCAGATTGCGGCCAGTAATGTCAACGGTATGAATTGACCATGTTTTGAAGTTATCGTATTTACCGTAAAAGGTTACTTTGTCTCCCAATGGGGAGACAGCAGGATAGCCGTCACTTGACGTGGCTTTCACGATCTTTACTGGCGATTTACCATCTTGGTCACTTAAGTAAATCGCTTTGCTATTACCGTCTTTAGAACCATATATAACACCATACGACTCTGTTGGTGGTTCGCTATATGATTGAACTTCATGCATAAAAAACAACATAATAGTGGAAAAACAAGCCAGTTTTGAGATACCAATTTTTTTAACAAGCATTACTCAATCTCCCTTTTGTAGTTGTGTATCTAATTGGAAGATTACAGAAGTCTATCTACCAAAAACATGATGTTTTATTGATTTTTCGCTGAATTACACTTTTTCGTGCTATCTTGCAGCAACAAAACGCTGATATTGCTATAACCCCTTACATTTATTGCGTAAAATCAATCAATAACCTCAGAATGCAGCCTTCCCTAACTCATTGATATTTAGACTCAATGAACAGAAAGTGAATAAATTTACCAAAAACTACGTTATTTTCTTGATATTTTTTCACTTTTGCCTGTATTTTAGCTTTGATAATCTCCATTTTTTAGCTAATTTAACCCTATTTAGCAACAACATTGAAACAAGGTAATTCATGAAAAGAACACTTGCTGCCACTCTTATCGCTAGCGTGACTACTATTCCAACAGTACACGCTATCGAGATATTCAAAGATGAAAAGAATAGTGTCACGATTGGCGGCTTTATCGATGCTCGAGTTATTAACACTCAAGGCGAGACTGAGTTGGTAAACGGCGCATCGCGTATTAACTTTGACTTTAAACGCCAATTGAAAAACAACTGGCAGGCTTTCGCACTCCTTGAATGGGGTGTAAACCCTGTTGGTAGTAGTGATATTGTTTACAGCAACCGCTTCGAATCAATACAAGACGAGTTTTTATATAACCGATTAGGTTATGTTGGGGTTAAGCACGATGAATACGGCCAAGTTACCCTAGGAAAGCAATGGGGCGCTTGGTACGACGTGGTATACAGCACCAACTACAGCCTAGTTTGGGATGGTAATGCCGCAGGTGTTTACACCTATAACAAAGACGACGGCGCGATCAATGGTACTGGTCGTGGTGATAAAGTGCTGCAATACCGTAATCAATTTGGCAAGCTGAGCTTTGCTGTACAAGCTCAGCTAAAATCTGATGACTTTTATACTTGTGATGTCGTTGATATTTCGAGCAGCTCCTGCGAAGCCCAATTTAATCAAGGGAACAACGCGGCACAAAAAGTAGAGTTTAATTCAACTTATGGTGCCTCACTTACCTATGCTGCGACCGAAAACTTAACTCTCACAGCCGGTGTTAACCGCGGCGCGTTTGATATTGTGTACGCTGGTGGCCGAAATCAATCGGTTAAAGATTTAATTTATGGCGTCGGTATTACTTACGGGGATTTCTATAAGCCTGGTTGGTATGCAGCTGCAAACATCAATAAAAACGAAAACCACGATACAGATAACCTAGGCCGCTTAATCAAGGATGCCGTTGGATTAGAGTCGCTTGTTAGCTACCGCTTTGATAATGACGTGCGTACATTTATCGCTTACAACGTATTTGATGCGGGCGATGACTATGTGATCCAACCAAACTTTAATGCTGATCCTAATGATGTTTTTAAGCGTCAGTTTGCCGTGATAGGCGCACACTACTTTATGTCTGAAGACACCATTTTGTACATTGAAGCGCGTAAGGACTTTAGTGACTTCTCAAGCGCCGATGCCGCGCAAGAAGCACAAATGTCACAAACCGAAGACGACGGTATCGCCATCGGTTTCCATTACACGCTGTAAGACTAAGCACTGTAATAACAACTTCAAGTGCATCAAAGCTCATGACTTTCGTGATCTTTGATGCACAAACTTACAATGAGTTTAAAAATGCCAACACGGCTGATTTATCATTTGCCGACAAGCTTTCGTAAGCTACTCTCGCTGCTTGCGCTTCACCATCATGCCATAAAATAGCTTCTTCAATCGTTCGCGCACGACCATCGTGCAGATAGCTTGGCTCAGCGGTACAAAACTCATTGCCTTGCCCACCTAACACATTATCAACACCACCTGTCACACAAGCAGACAATCCAATCCCCCATAATGGCGCTGTTCGCCACTCAGCACCGCTAGCGATGCCTTCACCTAAGTTATCCGCAAGACCTGGGCCCATATCATGTAGTAATAAATCGGTATACGGATGGATCGTTTGCGCACGTAACTCCGCAAATGGATGATACTCACTGGTTTCAAATGTTGCTGTATGGCAACCTTCACAGCCAATTGAGGTAAAGCGTGCCTTTCCTAATTGCACCTCAGGGTCGTCAAGCCCACGCTGCGCTCTTACACCCAATAAAGCGATATATTTGCTTAGCGCAGTGAGATGTTGATCAGACACTTCTACACCGCCACCTCCGCAGCTTGATTGTGATGCTCCACAGTCAGGATTTGGAAATACCGAGTTGGTTACTCCCATATCCGTATTAAATGCACTAGCTACTTGGTGTTTAATTGATGCCGCCGCAGCTTTGTAGCCAAAGCGTCCTAACCGTGTTTGACCGGTAATAGGATCGTTCACGCGCTGCGCTTTGCCCGAAATACCGTCGCCGTTACTGTCGTTTTCATCCGCCAAGGCTAACACCGCACTCTCTGGTATCGCTTCAAGTAAGCCCAAGCCCACCAGCTGAGGCGCGATACGGGCTGAGTAGCGTGCTGGAGTGGTTTTATTAAATTGGTAATTGGGTGAACGCAAACCATTATTTTCAGTCCACGAAGCAATCGTTACATCTCCCTCGCCTTGCGTCTCGGTATCTATCCCTGTGTTTTTAGGCTGTAACACATTCCCCAATAAGGGATGGGTGTTGCCATTGATATCGGCCACTTTAAACACCCATTTTGCCAATGAGCCGCCAATAGCTGGTGGAGCCGCACGACCATTGCGAACATGGCAAGCTGCGCAACTGTCGTTGATATAGTGTGGGCCTGACTTTCCAACCACCGCACTAAACACGCCATTTTCTCCGTTGCGTTCATCGTGCTCACCATTAACAAAACTACTGTGGTGAACACGTCGCCCCTGAACAAATGCCTGTCCATTTTGGCTCGATAAATTGGTCGCCATTTGCATAAAGTGATTATCAGGCTCATTAGTGTAATTGTATGGCAATGTGGTTTTGCCTCCTAACCACCCTGCTTCTGCAATCGGATAAGAATCTTCGCGTTGTGATGATGGATCAGCAAAGTCGCCAACGGTTTTCCATGGGACAAGCCCTTCACCTACCATGTATAAATACGTTGTACCATAATAATTTTCTCGTCCTTCTGGTGGCGCATCAAGAAACTGGCTAACTTCAAACTCCATGCGCTGACCAACTTCAAGAGGCAAAAAGCCTGCAGCAGGGTCCCAATTTAGCGGTCTGTAGTCATCAATGATCACTCTATAACGATATTGATCACCTGAATCACTTATCTTATTAAAGTTCGTATCATAACTGCCGTTATCAAGCTCAACGACCGCACCGCCACCAAAGTAATTACCGTGGTACTCAGCAACTGTGCCTAATCCACGATACCAAGCACGAAATTCGCGCGCACCGAGTTTCCATTCTGTAATAAAGGTCACTTCAATGCGTGAGCCGCCTTTAGCTACAAAATCAGCGATTTCAAATTGCGCAGTTCGATGCGTCCAATAATGCGATAAATAGTGATCATAGATTTGAAACTGATCTTCTTTTGCATGGCGGTCTCGGCCGCGATCAGCAAAACGCGTAATTAGTGCATCGCCACGGTCATAACTAACGGCTTGCTCTAAAGGTGTTGTTGCATCATAAAGTGGCACAATAGTGCCAAAGCTGATCTCACAACCTTGGCTGTCAACTTGGCGGCCCGTAGGTGTATTGGGACATTGATCTAGATTATCTGGCACACCATCGTTATCGCTATCATTGTTAGATGAACCAGCGATATTGAACTCAAGCCAATTTAGATTTAACTCACCACCCGCCATTTCAACACGAACGGTATGCACGCCCTCATTTAACGTAATCGACGCAATATTTTGACTAATAAAGGTTTGCCAGCCACCCGTAGCAGGCACAACGGTACTGGCAACTAGATTACCATTAACGACAACATTATACGCTCCGTTACCAACTTGGGAGGCAACGCGTGCGGTCAAATTATAGCTTCCCGCGCCTAAATTAGCCTGATATTCGAGCCACTCTCCCGCCGACGTCCAACCTACGTTGTAACCACCGCCGTTGTCGCTGGTCAGCTCAATATCAACATCATCATTGCGATATTCGCCACCTGTATTGCCTGCATCGTTATCAAAATAGTTGCTGTAGTCTTCCGCTTCGATACGAAGTTGCTCAGTGATTAAAATGCTACATCCATCGGTGTTTACCACATCCCCCACAGGCGTATCTGGACACTGATCGATACCATCATTCACGCCATCACCATCGCTATCGTTACCAGCTGAGGATTCTGAAAGTATATAGGCCTGCTCTGCGGTATCTACGACCGTTCCGTCCTCCTGTTGGTAAGTAAACCAAAAACTAACTACATCCCCCACTGCTAGCCCAGATATTGTCAGCTCATTGCGACCATTAACCACTTGCATGCGGACATTTTGCTGCACACCGCCGTTGACTCGATAATGAACATCCGCCCAGCCGGTAGTGTTAGCATAGAAAGTTAAAGTATCCAGAGAGACCTGTTCCAATCCATCGGGTAAATTATTCAGTGGACAGCCATTCGCATCAACTTCTTCATTTGGTTGAGTATTTGGGCACTGATCGAGGCTATCCTCAACACCATCTTGATCGCTATCGACAGGGGCACTACCGCCCCCTGTCCAGGTAATATCGTCAATTGCCATTTGAAAAGAATAGTTAGGTTCTTGCCCAGCGACAGAGACAATATTGAAGTGATTTTTAATTGATTGTAATGCCACCAAGCTACCCGCTAACTCAGTGATTGGAATACGCACTTCACCCCATTGACCATCACGAACAAGGCCATACTGATTGGTGTTCGCGGGGAATGTGATCCAGTTCTCATTAGTATAAGTGTCAGCAATGCCAATTCTGAAACTCACATTCGCAGGAATTTTAATCTTAAAATTTAAGTAACCATCCCTAAAGTTGCTCATATCTCGCGCTTGACGACTTTGAATACCGGCTCCAAACCACTGCGTTGGCGAATATTGCCATGCAATCACTTCATTGCCTTCATAGGCTGGGATATTGCCCTGAGTGAGTGAGTTTTGGTTCCACACATAAATATCCGCGTTGCTTCCCGGCACTAACTGATTATCGCTTGGCCCCTCACTAAAAACACCAAAGGTGCCAACTTCGGGCTTAGTGACATTGCCGCTGAACACTTCACCTTGACCTTCTAGCTCATAAATACGCACATAATCCACCACCATTTTCCCAGGAAGTGGTGCGCTCACCTGGTCATTGCTAAGCACGTCCGTAAATAACCCGCCGACAGCCAAGTTCATCAATAGATAAAATGGCGCGTTGAATTCGTTTGACTCTTCACTAATAACAAACGGGCTATCGAACATATCATATTCGACCCCATTATCCTCAACCGTGAAACGGATCGTTTCTTCAGTCCAATAAGTACGATAGATAACAAAGCGGTTGGTTAGGGGGGTTGAGGACAAATGTGCATTATCGGTTTTGTATGCCACACTTGCTGCACAGGTTGGATTACCTTCATTGCAGGCTGCGTCCGCATAAAAAATTAAGTTTGAGCCTGTATAGTTATTGCTTGGCGCACCGGGAAAGCCAGCATCATTACGAGCGGCTTGAGATTGACCCATCTCCATGATGTCGATTTCGCCTTTTGCCGGCCAGCTAGCTGTACTCGTCCCTAGCATCCAAAGTGCTGGCCAAAGCCCCGTGTCGACATCAGATACCTTCATTCTGATCTCTATCATGCCATATTGCACGGCAAGCTTATTCTTACTCTGGATCTTACCTGAGGTAAATGCCTTGCCGCCTATCGCTTGATTTTTTGCTTCAAGAACAAGGCCTTTGTTTCCCACCTCGCCTACAATGTCGGTAATATAGACATTATTTTCACTGTACCACTGTAATTCTTGATTACCCCAACCACATATTCCTTGGTCACAACCATCCCCGACATCTATATTCCATGTGTTGGTATCTAAATTATTAAAATTATCTTCCCAAAGTAAATTCCCCACAGCCGCGTTACTTTGCGAAGACGCACAAACAATCAGACTGATAACGCTAATGTTTGCGAGCTTTGCGATTAACTTGCTACTCGTTTTCACTTTATGTCTCCAAATGTAATGTATAAAACTGCTTTAGTGATCAACCACTAAAACACGGATCCTTTTAATCACTTCATAAACCACAGAAATGAAAGCGCTTACATTTTAATCCATAACAACCCCGAACAATTGAAAAATATAGCGCTTTTCAAACACACGGGCTTTACTACACACTTTTCAGCGCGGTGTAATCGTATGTTGAATGTTAAACCTAACATGTAAGCGCTTACATTAACAAGAAAATAACAACAATTGTTATATTTTTTACTTTTATCAATTGATGGACTAACGACAAGTCGAGCGCTGTGACCAAAGCACATTCAGGGAAATAAAAGTCAAACCGCTGAGGTCAACAGACGCGATGGATCTCATATTCAAAGAAAAGTGGACTGTTTTCATCATGCACTTGCTGTGAAAACCCCAGCTTTTTGAGCAACCGAATGGAAGCATGGTTGGATTGCTCCACTCCCGCAATTAGGGTACTCCAATACTCTATACTAGTAACTGCATGGATAAACCCTTGCAGCAATTCACTGGCGTAACCTTTGCCCCAGTGCTTTTCAGCCAATAAGTAACCGATATGCGCATCACTTTCGTTTTCAACGTAAACAAACAAAAAGCCAATTGTCTCATGCTGCCCAAGCTTAACTTGCAGTAAGCGGCTCTCTGAACACATACGCTGAAACCAGTTTTCGGCCTGTTTTGTTGAATCAATACCATGAAAATAAGGGGGAAGGTTTTCAACCACGTTAGAACTCAGGACATGGGGAATTTGCTCTATCAGCCGTTCACGATCGAGTGCCGGAAGATCGTCGTTAACCTCTATAATATGCAACCTTAAGGTCTGAAATGATAATGCCATTAGCTCCCCTACTTTTTATCAACTCGATTGTTATCCTAACAAGGATACTAGCATTGCTTCTTTTAATGTGTAAGGCGCACGCAGCTATTTGCTGCAACAATTGGTTGGATATAGGTTGTACAATCAACAAGATTGACATGCACAAAAATCCAACGCTGTCATTTTTACTTGCTTGATAAAAATTCAATATAATAAACAACTTAAAAAACAAACAACTAAAAGATCTACTGAAGTTATTTGCCATCCCCGCTTGAAAGATGTTTAAAAATTAAACACATTATTTAACAGATAAGTACTTAGAAATAGGTATTTATCTACATTACCGAATAATCAAAGATAACAAAATAACTGGATACAACATGAAACTGAAAAAAGTAAAATTAAAAAACCTTAACGCAAACAAAGCGCTAGATGCTAAACAAACGAAAGAAATAGCAGGCGGAACCGGCGCTTACAGTAAAGACTACGGTGCATGCTATACCGCACCTGAATTTTGCCCAACAGTTTACATCTGCTAAGTAACCTGAGCTGCGGATAATTAATGCCTTTCTAGCAGCCAGTTTTAGCGCTAACTGCGTTGAATTCACTTCCAATAGCCAGCTATTGGTGCGTAA
>NZ_JAKRFW010000092.1:0-6921 GCF_022347905.1 Pseudoalteromonas sp. Of11M-6
GTAATCTCGGTATTTGAAGCTCACCGACTGTGCATTCGCTGATACTAAACGTGCTTTGTTATACACGCAGCATTAGAAATGGCTGTCCTTCTTTCTCCTCCTTTTGCATCTACCTCCTCCTTTTATCCATCCCCATTTGTGATATCACTCGCTTGGCATTGTCGGCACACGCCATGTCACCCGGTTTGGCTTCTATGTCATTAAGGATGGAGTTTAATTGTCGTTTGTTGTCTGCAAGCTTTTTCTCCATCAGTTCAATATCAGCAAGTTTTTGACGTAAAGCGTTAAGTAACTGATCATGTTTCCAGTCACTTAGATCACTCGGAAGTAATTTACTCAACTCATCTAAACTAAAGCCTGCCTTTTGACCATTTGAAATTAAATGCAATACAGTTTCAGCTTCAGGGGGATAGATCCTATAACCATTGGCAGCGCGCTTAACTAATTTAAGTAGGCCAATATCCTCATAGAATCGAATTTTCGACGTCGCCAAGCCTGTTCTTTTTGACAATTCACCAATTTTCATAAACTCGAGTTCCTACTGCACTCAGTCTGCTACCTTAAATGAAAAAATCTGTGCTTATCCCAAACAATAGCAGATAACAGAAATTAAGTATTGACCTTCAAGTTTACTTTAACCTTATGCTTGCACAAAACAGATACAAATTAAGGTAATTTTTATGCAAACAATACTTGGAGCAAACGGCCAAATTGGTAGTGAACTCGCCCGAGCTTTAAAGAAAGACTTTACCGATAACATTCGTCTTGTCAGCCGAACACCAAAAAAGATAAACAACACGGATGAATTACTCAGCGCTAATCTACTTGACGGCAGTCAAACGCAAAAAGCAGTAGCAGGCTCTAAAATTGTTTACTTAACCGCAGGACTGCCGATTGACACAAACATGTGGGTTGAGCAATTTCCTATTATGATGCGAAATGTCATCGATGCGTGTACAAAACATAATGCCAAATTAGTGTATTTTGATAACACCTATATGTATCCGCAAAGCAATGAACGTCTCACAGAAGAAACACCTTTTTTGCCATATGGCGAAAAAGGCCAAGTTAGAGGCCTAATAGCGAATACGCTGCTCGATGCGATGAGTACAGGCCAAGTCAATGCGATGATTTGCCGCGCGCCTGAGTTTTATGGACCGGGTAAAACGCAAAGTATCACCAATACAACGGTTCTTGATAAGCTGCGAGCAGGCGATGCTGCGAAAGTATTTATCAGCGATAATACGTTACGTACCTTGATATACACGCCAGATGCTAGCAGAGCAATGGCGTTACTAGGCAATACCTCTGATGCGTATGGCCAGACATGGCATCTACCATGTGATGACAATCGACTCACTTACAAGCAAATCGTTAACTTAGCGAGCGAAATACTCGGCATTCAAGGCAAGTATTCAATATTAAAGAAATGGCAGCTATCACTGCTAAGCATTTTTAGCAAACCTATAAGAGAAACACGAGAACTGTTACCTCGATATGCAGTCGACAACATATTTGTATCAGAAAAATTTAAGCAGCGCTTTACGGAGTTTGAAATTACCACTTACCGAGATGGACTAACAACAACTCTCAAGGAATGACGACGTTATTTAATACCTAGATCATTAGGCGTTAAGTTAAGTGCTACAACTAACACACGCTTTGGCGAGGAACAAACACTTAGATTGCTAAACTTGGACTCTGTACGGGAAATTGCCCCGCACAGAGTTGATGCTTTTTATCTCATTCCTTTAAGAATTTCGACAATTTCTAGGGTGTTTTCAAGTACCCTGATGACCCTACCTTCAACGCTTATCGTTACCAAATCCCGATCTCTGTCGCGATAAATCACTTTGCCATGGTCGTAGATATCTGGATCTAAGCGTTCTCCAACTTGGAGCTTTTTTTGCCAACCTGGTGGAAGTGGCTTGCCCTGCTTCAACTTTTTCTCAAGGCCCGGTGGTAACTTCTCCGGTTTAGCATTCGCCTGATTTAAACCTAAAGTCAGACTAAAGGTAAGTAGAGAAAGTACAATAACTTTATTCATAACAACCTCTCTTTTAGAGCGCGGCATCATACACTTTGTAAACACAATGCCGTCTATAAAGTATTGTTAATAGTTTGAAATAAAGCTTATTGATATAAACTGAACAACAGTCACTAATATTTAGACTGATTTAGTTTTGTTAACGCTTTAACGGAGAAACGTTCAATGGCGAGCCCCAACTGAAGTCCAAACTTCTCAGCAACGCCTTTTTTAGCCTTATAAGCCACTTTATAAAGTTGGTGACTTTCATTTAGTGACATGAGTAAATCGTCGCTGGTTGATATTTCATCAACTAGTTTAAGTTCTAACGCTTGTGTACCAAACCAATGTTCTCCAGTGGCCACTTTCTCAATATCGAGCTCGACACGATTATCAGAGACAAAGTGTTTGAACAGACCATGCGTTTCTTCAATCTCCTCTTTAAACTTTTCTCTGCCTTTATCCGTATTTTCACCAAACAGCGTGAGTGTACGCTTATACTCACCAGCGGTTACCATTTCAAAGTCAACGTTATTCTTTTTCAATAAACGATTGAAGTTGGGGATCTGCGCAATCACACCGATTGAACCAATAATTGCAAACGGCGCTGCAATAATCTTATCTGCAACACAGGCCATCATATATCCGCCACTTGCAGCAACCTTGTCTACACAGACGGTTAGAGGAATACCCGCTTGCTTGATACGCGTAAGCTGCGATGCACCAAGTCCATAACCGTGAACAACCCCACCACCACTTTCTACAGACACAATAACCTGATCCTTTTCTTTATCTGCAATCGTTAAAATAGCGTTGATCTCTTCTCTTAAACCCGAGACTTCGTGAGCGTCCATACTCCCGTTAAATTCAAGATAAAAAACGTTTTTCTCTGCTTCTTTATCTTTATTTTTTTGCGCTTTTGATTGCGACTTATTTAGGGCTTTTAGCGCCTTTTTATCAAGCGTTTGCTGCAAAAACTGCTGCTTAGATTGTGCCAAGCTGTCGCTTAAATCGATAACTTCAATCTCACCCTTTTTCGATTTTGGTTTTGAGCTTGCTCCCACCATCAAAATAATGACTACTGCGATACCAAAGATAATGGTTACTGTCTTGGCTAGAAATAACCCATATTCAAACAAAAATGCCAAGTCGTTCTCCTCATTTAGCTCATAAAGGGGGCCATTTAACTCAATATTAAATGGACACAAAAAAGACCGCTAGCGCGGCCTTTTATAGTCTCGAAAAATGTCTTAGTTTGCAACAACATCCGGGTTAGATACTTGTAAAACCAAACCCTTTGACTTCAAGAAGCTTGCAACTTGTGTTTGCATTTCGAGTGACGCTGCGGCGTGTCCTGCTGCTGTACCACCAGCTCTTTCATCAAAGCCTGTCGTCAAGATTGAACTATGATGGCCCTGAGAGAACTTCACTACATAACTTCCAGGTGTTCCGTCTTGACTCATTTGCGTTTCGCTTGCAGGCATTAAGCCCATGAAACCAGCAAGTGGTAAGCTACCTGACAAGAAGCTGCGTTCTGTTGTTGGAGGAATAACCAAGTCAGCAGCATTGCCATCAACACCACCCGTAACAACGCTCATATATACTGGCGTTTGTAGCGCTTTCACGGAAGCTGCATAGTTAAGTGGATCGGCACTGCCTAATGCCGTTTGTGCTGCAAAACCAAACTGCGTCACCGTACCATCAATCAGTGCAAGTGTTGCGGTATCTTCAGCCGCCTCTAGCCCTGCTCTAAAGGTTGCATAAGCACACGACACAAACTCACTTTGTACAGCAGCAAGCGTACCACAGTCAGCAATTGCGCCTTCTTGCAGATAGGTATTAAACGCTTGCGATGCTAGGTTACCTGCAGAACTCAACACTGAACCTTGTACAAACGGGCCAAATGATTTTGATTCAATCAAGAAATTAGCAATACCCGAACCACCACTTGCAAGCGCTGCTGACTCAACTTTAAAGAAGCCATCAATTGCTGGATTTAATGGTGTATTGGTTTGTGCAAGGAAGCTTGGGCCTACAATAGAACCAAGTGAGTGACCTAGGTAACTAACTTGTTGAGTATTAAAGTTAACTTGACCGCCAGATGCCAGATTAATGAAGTTTAAGCCTAAACGTAAACCCATTAAATCTGCTGCTGATTGCTTTAAGTTATCACGCGCAACCAACAACGATGTAAGGTTCATGTAGGATAACACGCTACCTGTCGAGGCATTAAAATCATCAGTGCCATCACCATCGATATCTAAACCGCGAGCACCGTGCATTGGGTGATCGATCGCAACTGTGGCAAATCCTGCTTGTGTTAATGACAACGTCAAACCAAGCATGTCTTCTTTTTTACTCGTGATACCATGTTGCAAGATAACAACAGGCCAGCCGCCTTCTGGGCGCTGAGACTCATCCGCAGGCATTGTGATTTGCACAGGAACATTAGCAAGCCACTGCTCTTTAGGGATTGGATTGTACTTAGTTAAGAACTTAGTACCATCTAAACCTAAATCTCTCAACTTTCCACCCGAAAGTGTATTACAAGCAATATCATTTGGTTCTGTTGGCTCTGGTAAACCACCAGCTTGCGCCGCATATCCAGCGACAGCTACCGCGCTGTCGCAGCGAGCTTGCCAATAGGTATCAGCTAGCGCAGAGATATCTTTATTTTTTGGTTGTGATAAGTACTGAGGTAGTTGTATTTGACCTTGCAATAAACGTACGCTTCTAAAAGCAGGTAAAATAGCATCAGGCACTTTTCCTGCAAGTGCATCTGCAACGGTGATCACCGGTTGTGCAGGTACAGCGACAACAGGGTTAGCACCACCTTGTAATTTAGCGGCTAACAATTGCTTAGTCGCCGCCAATGCGTGGCCTGTCGACTGTGTCGTCATTGCAGCTGTATATATAATCTCTTCTTTACTCACCGAACCCGCTGCAGTTACCGCCCCTTCATAGCTACGAATCACAGCCTGAAGAGACTTCTGAGCATCAGTTACCAATGGCGCGTCTTGGCGCAATAAGGTGTAAGTCGAAGAAGCATCTACACTTTGACCTTTTGAGTCTTTAAGACCTTTGGTCAAAACAGTAATGTACGTAGTTTCAGGTTTGAATGGTTTAACTGGGATAATAACTAAACCGTTACCTGTGCTATTAGCCATGGTAACAAAATCACCATCAGGGCCAAATTGTAATTCAGCAATTGGCTTACAAGCGATACCTGAAGGCACCTGAGCACAGTCTTCGTCGGTTTGTAATGGTCCACCCATTGCAACTTCAAAAATTCGTACAGAGCCCGGGGTCATGACGCTTTGCGCATCGAGTGTCAAACCATTCGGTGTCGTCATGTCGATAACGTAAGGCATTTGCGTCGACCAACCATCTAAGGCGCCAATCACAATACTTGGGTTTGCGTAGCTTGCACGCGTTACCAGAGGGTTACCTTCACCATCTTTCACTCCTAACATTTCGTCAGGTAGGTTTAAGGTACCGTCTTGAGTGCCGGATAAAAGAATATCGTTTGGAACTGAGATCACACCACCTGATGGATCAAATTTAACAGAAATCGTTGGAGAAACGGGTGTAGTATCATTTTTTACATCTTCTAACGTTTCACCGCCTCCACAGCCAGCGAGTGCTGCTGATACTGCGAGTGAGAGTAGCATTTTTTTCATTTTATAGGCTCCGACATAATCTTATTATTATTGTGATAATTCTCGTTAAATCTATGTAATTGCATTTTTAATAAGACATTAGACCAGTTAAACTTAACTCAAACTTTGTTATTTCGCCAGCCATATTTACAATAAATTCGCTAACTTGCTACGGCATTGTGATAAAATAGCCCAAACATCTTAATTGGAGTCCAGAATGCAGACTTATCAAGCTCCTGAAAACGCACTTGCGAATAAAACGATACTAGTAACAGGTGCCGGCGACGGCATCGGCCGTGTTGCGGCGATTAATTACGCCAAATATGGTGCAACGGTTATTCTATTAGGCAAAACCACCAGTAAACTAGAAGCCGTTTATGATGAAATTGTTAACGCCGGTTACCCACAGCCTGCAATTGTACCTTTAGATTTACGTGGTGCAACCAAACAACACTTCCGAGACTTGGCTGCCACTATCGAGCAGCAATTTGGTAAGCTCGATGGCTTGCTAAATAATGCTTCTATTTTAGGCTCTTTAGGTCCAATGGAACACTTTTGCGTTTCAACCTTTGAAAACATAATGAAGGTAAACGTAACAGCCCAAGCGGTGATCACTAAATCGCTATTCCCAGTAATGAGAAAAGCGCCTAATGCTTCTATCGTCTTTACTTCATCGGGTGTAGGACGTAAAGGTCGTGAGTTTTGGGGAGCGTATGCAATTTCTAAATTCGCAACCGAAGGTATGATGCAAACTTGGGCCGAAGAAGTGGGTAAAACCAATATTCGCATCAACTGCATTAATCCTGGTGCAACAAGAACAAGTATGCGTGCATCAGCATTCCCAGGTGAAGATAAAGATAAACTAAAAACACCTGAAGAATTAATGCCAACATACCTGTACTTGATGTCTGATGACTCAATCGGAGTTAATGGCCAATCTTTAGATGCCCAAACCTACTAACTAGCACTTTAAAGGCTGCAGATCCACAATTGCAGCCTTCTATATTAACCTGAGGTTTGGATAAGGAATGTTCCAACTCATTGTTGCTAAAGCACAACTTAGTTTTTTCCTTGCCTAGCCAGAGAGTTTTAGGGAAAACACCGCTTCCTCGTCCTGCTCTCGCTAAGGTACCTACTTCCTGTAGGCAAGGCGAATTTACGCACCAATAGCTGGCTATTGGAAGTGAATTCAACGCAGTTAGCGCTAAAACTGGCTGCTAGAAAGGCATTAATTAT
>NZ_JAKRFW010000093.1:0-6105 GCF_022347905.1 Pseudoalteromonas sp. Of11M-6
TGGTCGAGAGCGAACAATAACCGCTTACTGCGAAACACTGCAAAAACGACGACGGACAAACCTAACAAACTGCGAGCGCTTGTTGGCTTAGCAAAACTCGCATTCTCAATTCTAGAATTTCTTACTGTTGTATTTACAGCGCTTTGTCGTACACGATTAGCCAGTCTTGGTGCAGAAATATGCCTAGGCGATAAGAATTGGCCTACCAAAAAACGTTTTTGTACCCAGTGATTGAAGTATTTTTATACTTTTTACTTCACTACCTCAGCTTGGTTGCTAATTGTGATATGTTAATTATGATGGATGTCACTTATTTTTCTTATTTTCATGATGGATGTCACTTATTTTTCTTATTTTCAATGCCAAGTTTTCCATTTAACCATGCAGGGAAGAATATACTAAACGGGATGTAGGTAACGATAAACATCAGGAACCAAATATATTGGCTAAACACGTTTAGTAAACTATGCCGACTAGTCAGTTTAAGTTTATCCGCTAAATGCTTATGGAACTTTACGATACCCAAACAGAGGCAAACATAGACCACAAACGAAACCACAAAAATAGCAATATTCACATAACTCTCTTAGGCATATAACATTTTATTCGTGCGCATGCGCGTTTACCTCGTTGGACCAGTGAAAATGCGCACAGTTAACTATCAGTATGCAAAGAACTTATCAGCATTCTGCTAAATATACCATCTGGAAAAATGCGCATGCGCGTTTCCCAAACCTATTATTTCAAATCGAAGACATATAAAATTTTGATAAACAATAATATTTTTAATTTATTCATGCATAAACGCGCAAAAATTTTTTCATTATTTCCCTTGATATCCGAGAATTCCAGATAACACTGTATACATATACAGCAATTTGAGCTAATGAGTTATCATGAGTCTAAAAAGCCCATTTCTGAAAGGTCTTCAGGAAGAAATGCGTATGCGTGGTTACAGCATTAGAACAGAAAAAACCTACCTATATTGGATTAAGGCATTCATTAACTTTCACCACAAGCGTCACCCTGAGACAATGGGAACGGAAGAGGTTACACAATTTTTAACCTTCCTTGCCAACCAACGAAATGTGGCTATCAACACACAAAAAATTGCACTTAACGCGTTAGCCTATTTGTATCAGAAGCATTTGCACCATGAGCTTGGGGATTTAGATTTTTGCTATGCCACTAAACAAAGACATTTACCTACAGTGTTATCCCCATCAGAAATCTCACTAATACTAAATGAACTTGATGGCCGCGATAGACTAATAATAGAACTACTCTATGGTAGCGGACTAAGAGTTTCAGAATGCCTCAGGTTACGTATCCAAGATATTGATATTGATAGAGCTTCGCTGACCGTTAGAGACGGTAAAGGGCATAAAGATAGGCAAACCATCCTCAGCAATAGATGCGCAAACAAGCTCACTACATATATTGAAATGGCTATTAAGATTCAACAGGATGACAACCTTCACGGGATAGGTCCATCTCTGCCAAATGCAGTAGAACGCAAGTATCCCAACGCGTTTAGGCAGCATGGGTGGATGTTTATTTTCCCTTCCAGCACTACTTGTATCAATCCTTATACAGGAACACTTTGCAGGCACCATTTACATCAAAGTGTTATTCGTAAAGCGCTCGGGAATGCCGTGCGTAATATTCAAATAAATAAACGCGTCACCTGCCATACGTTTAGGCATAGCTTCGCAACCCATTTGCTTCAAGCTGGTCGTGATATAAGAAGTGTTCAAGAATTACTGGGCCACAATGACGTTAGTACCACACAAATCTATACACATGTACTTGGCCAACATTTTGCAGGTACAACTAGCCCGTTAGACACAATATAAATGTCAGAGCCCTTTCGAAACTCAGTAGCATTACGAAAATTGGGTCAACTGAAGCTAAAAAAGTTGGTTGCACATCACACTGCTGAATAGCAATGGGGCAGGAATGAGCTGACTAAACGGCCGCTATGTAAAATAAGGCTAACATTGACGACCGTCTCTTGTTTGCTCTAAGGTGAAGTCTAAACCCACTCTTTTTAACTGTAAGATCGGATATGATACTACCCTGTTTTACATACGCGAGCGTTGTTAGGGTTACTCTACCCTATGCTTGATCACCATTCGAAAAGGTGGGCCATTTTTGAAATTGTTTTCAAGCCAATGCCATGGCTATTACGCTTGGCATATAAGTGCTGTAGGGATTTATCTTTAATTTCACCGACAATGACTTCTTTCACTTGATAACCCATTGCCACAGCAGCTGACGCATAAGCAACAAACTCCCATTTCTTGATATTGGTGTTATCAACAACGACCAAAGGGATACCTTCAGCTAAGGCATTAATAAACCGGGCTAAGTTTAAGTTGTGATATTCTGAAAGGCGTTGTTTTTCAAAATGATACTCGCCGTTTTCATTAAGAAAATAATCATCGGTTGAACAGATAAAATACTGTGTTTCATCGCCGGAGACGAGATCGTCAGCTAGCGTTTGCGCATAATGCGATTTTCCAGAGCCAGGTAGACCCCTCAAAATAAAAACTTGTTTCATCGAGTTTTGAACGTCACTGTTAGTATTAATAAAGCTATTTTTATCATCGAACATTCATAATGCCACAGTCCGACTGTTTTTTCATGGCTTTTACTCATTCTTTTCAGCCCAGTTTTTTGCATTTCAGTGTTTTTTTATTTGTCCATCGCAGGTAAGATACGGCTTACATGACGATAAGACACTCTGTCTTTTAATTTACAAATAAAAAATAAATCATTTGGAGTAAAGATGAGCCACACAGCGATAACGGAGCTACTAGCAGGCACCGTTGCGGTTGACAGCCAAGTAACAGTAAAAGGCTGGATCCGTACACGACGTGATTCAAAAGCAGGTATTTCATTTCTAGCCGTTCATGACGGTTCTTGTTTTGACCCTATTCAAGCCGTAGTCCCTAATTCGCTGAATAATTATGACGAAGTGACTCGTCTTACTGCTGGGTGTTCAGTAGCGGTGACTGGTGTGCTTGTACAATCACAAGGTCAAGGTCAATCTTTTGAGATCCAAGCGAACAGCGTTGAGGTATTAGGCTGGGTTGAGAATCCAGATTCATACCCAATGGCTGCAAAACGCCACAGTATTGAATACTTACGCGAACATGCGCACCTTCGCCCTCGCACTAATGTTATGGGCGCGGTTACGCGTGTACGTAACTGTCTTGCACAAGCTATTCACCGTTTTTATCATGAGCGTGGCTACCAGTGGATCAGCACGCCTATCATTACCGCAAGTGACTGTGAAGGCGCAGGCGAGATGTTCCGTGTATCTACACTTGATATGAACAACCTACCACGCACAGACAAAGGCGATGTAGACTATTCAGAAGACTTTTTTGGTAAAGAAGCATTCTTGACCGTATCGGGTCAGCTTAACGGCGAAACATACGCGAGTGCCCTTTCAAAAATCTATACTTTTGGTCCAACATTCCGTGCTGAAAACTCAAACACTTCTCGTCACTTAGCAGAATTTTGGATGGTTGAGCCTGAAGTGGCATTCGCCGACCTTAACGACATCGCGGCGCTCGCTGAGGACATGTTGAAGTATGTGTTTAAAGCAGTACTTGACGAACGTCGTGATGATATGGAATTTTTTGCACAGCGCATCGAAAAAGATGCCATTACTCGCCTAGAATCATTCATCGATAAAGACTTTGCTCAGGTAGATTACACAGATGCTATCGAAATTCTAAAAGCATGTGATAAAGAGTTTGAATTCCCTGTTGAGTGGGGCGTCGACTTACAATCAGAGCACGAACGTTACCTTGCTGAAGTACACTTTAACGCACCAGTAGTTATCAAAAACTACCCTCGTGATATCAAAGCATTCTACATGCGCCAAAACGAAGACGGTAAAACCGTTGCCGCTATGGACGTCGTTGCGCCTGGTATTGGTGAAATCATTGGTGGCTCACAACGTGAAGAGCGTTTAGATGTGCTAGATGCGCGTCTTGAAGAAATGGGCTTAAACAAAGAAGATTACAGCTGGTACCGCGACCTACGTAAGTATGGAACAGTGCCTCACTCAGGCTTTGGTCTTGGCTTTGAGCGCTTGGTTGCTTATGTTACTGGCATGGGCAACGTACGTGACGTTATTGCCTTCCCTCGTACTAAAGGCAGCGCGACTTACTAAAACGTCACAAACTCAGCTTTGCTAAAAACGCTCCCTTTTATGGGAGCGTTTTGCATTGTGCGTTTAGAGAGCTCTCATGATAACGTCAGCGCTTTACTATAGTTGTACCAACATAGCGCTCACCCGAGGTCATAGAACCCTGCCAATTCAAACACCTAAGTATTCATATGCACAACACAGCCCTCAATGTAATGTGATGTAATCGATCAATTTGCATAACCATACTTAAATTAAACACTGAAAACACTTTATTAACAAACCTTTTAAAGGGAGTTTTTTATGTTTAATACTGTCACCAATCAGCAAGCAAAAGCCACAGCAGATCACCTACAAGCTGCGCTGCAACCTAACAAGCAAGGTTTTGTCCCAGATTACAATATACCTTTACTCGCAACAGGAGGAGGAAATAGCCAGCCAGAAACCCTCAGCGCACTTGGGCCATTGGCAGATCTCATCGGCACTTGGGCAAGCGCTCGTTTTGCGGGATTTAATGTCATGCCGCTGCCGCAAGAAACTGCTCCAGAAGGGGTTATATTATTTAATTTCCCTTACTACGAGGTGATCACCTTTAGCGCCACACAAGGAAAAGTAGTAAATCGAGGTGGAGATTATCAACAAAATAGTTATACGATCTTTTATGAGCAACGTGTATTTTTTGCCGACGGTGACAAGAAAGACCAACTTGTGCATGCTGAAAATGGCACTTGGCTCAATTTAGCCACCACCAATCAAGGTTCAGGTAAGTACAACCGCCCTCCTTATATCCCCGCTCCTTCAGGTGGAGCAAACGTGCCAATACAAAATCCAGAGCATGCGATAGTCAAACAGGTTTCAATTCCACACGGTAACTCAATTTTAGCACTTGGAAATCATCACTTTGTCGATGGTCGTCCAGAAATTCCCATTGCCAACACGCTGCCGCAACCAGAAACTAAGGCAGGTACTGCCATTGCGGGTTTGTATGGAGAAAACTCACCGAGTAATCCAAATATCAATCCGAATATCGTGTTAGAACAACAATTGCTAGTTAACCAAGCATATAACCCTATCACTAAAACGGATATTTTGACCGTTAACAGTGACAATGATGGATTAGTTTCAAGTATCCCATTTTGTAAAAACCATGTAGACGTTCCAAACTTTTCTACCACTTACTGGATAGAAAGGTTATCCAGTGGCGCGTTGCAACTGCAATACACACAGAATATTTCGCTACAGTTTAACAACACCAAAAACAGCAAACTACTGTTTCCCCACATTACTGCAAACACCCTGTTTAAGGTGGGATAGCGATACTAGGATTTCGCTCAGGTTCAAAATATAAGTTGATATCTACATGTAGTTAGTCAGGTCTCAACCTTGTTGTTATTTGCCATGGCGAATTTAGCGGTGTCTATCGCTCGGCACCAAACATCAATCTAAAGCCATGACTTTGGTCATAAAGGATTTGAAAATGAGTAATGACGTTAAAGATCTTCAGGTTCAGCTCACAGAGCTAAGTTCAAAAGTTAAAGAATTAGAAAAGCAATATTCTGAGCAGCAAGCAGAGGGAGTACGTAAATGCGACGCTTGCGCCCTTACGTGCAGTCCTTGCTATTTATGTACTCCTTGCACTCCATGCTCGCCTTGTACAAACTGCCTCCCTTGTGTTGTCAATTTCTGTAACTGCTGCCTTCACTGTCAGCCTACTGCTACGCCAGAATCTGCATCACTGCAATGTCTACAGTGTCAACCTTCAGGGGGCGCTAGTGTTCAATGCGCACAAAGCATACAGTGTGTTCCTTGTATCATTTCGTTCTGTGTAACCTGTCAGCCTGCGCAGTGTGTTACTTGCCAGCCAACACAATGTGTTTTATGTCAACCGCAGTGTGTTACTTGCCAGCCAACACAATGTGTTTTATGTCAACCGCAGTGCG
>NZ_JAKRFW010000094.1:0-6062 GCF_022347905.1 Pseudoalteromonas sp. Of11M-6
CACGGGTATTCCACGGTGCAGTTGGTCGAGAGCGAACAATAACCGCTTACTGCGAAACACTGCAAAAACGACGACGGACAAACCTAACAAACTGCGAGCTCTTGTTGGCTTAGCAAAACTCGCATTCTCAATTCTAGAATTTCTTACTGTTGTATTTGCAGTGCGTTGTCATGCGCGATATCCCTGTTTTGGTGAAGAGATACGCCTGAGCACTAAAAATTAGTCTATCGATGAACGTTTTTAACCAAAGTGATTGAAGTAACTTTATACTTCACTTCCTCCGCTTGGAGGTTAATAGTGATGGGTGTCAATTATTTTTACTCTCAATTATTTTTACTTTGTTAGAATTTTATTCCACGGGCTTGTTTATAATTTGACCCATCAAAAACCGCCCCATCAAGAATAGCATCGTCGAAGTTTGCACCTGCTAATTTAGCTGACTTGAAAACAGCATTAGTTAAATTTGCACCAGAGAAGTTTGCCTTATCGAGTTTTGCTCCAGTAAAATCGGCCCCCTCCAAATTAGCCCCAGTAAAACAAGCAAGTATCGCTTTACTGGCTCTAAAGTTAGTTTTTTTAAGCAAGCACTTATTGAAATTAGCTTGGAATAATTCTTTTTTCTGAAAGTCCTTTCCAGATAAATCTTGGCACGCAAAATTTTCAGGCTGGATTTCTTTTGCCTTTCGTTTGTCTTTTTCTTTAGGCTGCAGTTGCCCTTTTTGCAGCACACTGATTCTTTTACCACGTTCAGCAACAATAGATTCAAGCTCTATGACTTGCTCGATGTGCCAATACAAAGCATTAAAAGCATCAGTATCTGATTCAGATAATCGTTCTAAAATTTTACTCACCTGAAGAAAATCACCTGAAAGTGATTTACCTTTCTTTTCACTGTATAAATCAGAATAACGACTCAGTGTTTGTCTGATTTTTTGTTCTTTCGATTTAGCCATTATTTCCTCCAAAATTCTAACGCCGCAATAACAGGCGTAAAATGCTTGGCTATAATTAGCGGCGAAGGAGCGCAAGCCAAGCGTTTTACGTCCTTCGCTGATTGCTTTGTTATGTAACGGCTACCACGTTTTATTTAATGACTTTATAGCTCCGCATTCTAAATCACCCGCTAAAATATCATTTTTCATTTTTTCTTGTTGTAACTCAGTAACTTCACCTTTACTGGCAACAAAAGCTCGATGAAAAAATGAAACTAAATCTGAAATATACGAAGGTATAGACTTTATTTTAGACAGCGATATGCTTTCGACTTTATCAATCTGAGTTCCAGACCAGTCATCATTGTCATTAGGTACTACTTCAAAAACAACAATTGCAGACGGTATTTTTATAAATATGATAAACCGTTCCCAATTGTCCCATATTCTTGGCTCTGCTCCAGTCATACGATCATAAAAATACCAATCTACTTTTGGCAGCCCTAACTGGGTAAGTACATCTTTAGTACACGGTATGATATGAGTTTTAAACTTGTCTGTAGTACCTGAGTTTATAGCTGATTTCATATCAGCTATAAAATTAGGAAACTCATTAATTTCATCATCAGTGTAGTCATTTTCTTTAGGAAAGTGATATGCATCAGCCAACACTCTCCAAGCGATAATATATAAACAAGTTCTAATATTGTTTGTGATAGATAATTTTTCAGGACAAGGTTTTCTATAATTTGCTATTTTATTAAATAGCTCTTTTTTAAATAGATCTTCCGACTTTGAAAATTCTTCTTCGCAGCTTTCACATAACAATGCAGATTTATACCCATCCTGTTGCCTTTTGTTTGGTTCATTAGTCGCCCTCATATAACCAGTAGGCGATGTATCTTTAATCCATTTATAGATAAAGCTAGGAATTAAATGCGAATTATCTATAGCAGGAGACTTCTCACAAAATTTGCATACTTTGGAACTCAAAATACTCTCCAAACTTCGACATAGTTACATAACGCAAAGCTAAGCGGCGCAGCTTCGCTGCGTCCTTGCTTGAGCGCCTTGTGTACGCCCGACATGGGCATTAACTAATGAGGTGAAAGTCCTCTGTAGGAAGATCACCGTTTAAATAACTGATTGTTATTAAACGATAACTACTAGCGAATGGCAAGTGCAAATCCGCGAGGGGTTGTATGGAGGAAGCCGCTAGCAAAATTGCGAGCTGATGAACAAAAACATCATACTAGGCGTAGGCTGAAGACGAGTTAGCACAAGATAACGAAGTCACGTGATCTAACGGCCACCGTAAATGATGCAGTTGTGCAATGAAAGTTAATGTTCTTATTCGGGGAGAGCTGGATAACATGCGGCCTGCGCTATCGCTGCGGAAAATACCAGTAAGTGGCTGGTCAATCAACCCCTTGGCGTGCTATTTGGTTGCGAAATAGACTACGAGCGAAACCACTGCAACACCCACCGATACGCACGCAGCGCAATTTAGAGCAATTTATTTTGTGATTATCCAGCAGTCAGCAGACGGCATAGTAGCCAAACACCTATCGTAATGGATAGGACACGGTGAAGGCCTGAACATTTAACCGAAGGAATACTTCATGTCTTACTTACATAACTATACGCCACAGCCCTGTGGTTCTGATATGCAGCGTAATGCAGTGCAATCAACCTTCAACTTTGATTTATTCGAACACGTTTTATCAAACGATAATCTTCAACGCGCATGGAAGCAGGTTAAAGCCAACAAAGGTGCAGCGGGTGTAGATGGTATGAAAATAGACCAATTTATCGACTGGGCAAAACAACACTGGCAACAGTGCAAAGCTCAACTCGAAAATGGGACTTATCGTCCACAACCGGTCAAACGCGTTGAAATTGATAAACCCGATGGTGGAAAACGGCAACTCGGAATACCCACAGTGGTCGACCGGGTTATCCAGCAAGCCATTACTCAGGTTTTATCGCCCATCATTGATAGCACATTTTCAGATAACAGCTTTGGTTTTCGTCCTAACCGTAACGGCCAACAAGCAGTGAAGCAAATCATTAAATCTAAACGCAATATTGCGGTAGATGTCGACTTGTCAAAGTTCTTTGACCGAGTCAATCACGACTTATTGATGCGAAATTTATCACGTCATGTCAAAGATAAACGCTTGCTCAAACTCATTGGCCGTTATTTGAGAGCTGGAATTGATGACAATGGCACGCTAATCCCGAGTTTAGAAGGAGTACCGCAAGGCGGCCCTCTTTCACCTTTATTATCCAACATTATGCTGGATGATTTAGACAAAGAATTGGAGCAACGAGGTCACCAATTTGCCCGTTACGCTGATGATTTTATAATCTTAGTAAAATCAAAACGTGCAGGCGAACGTGTACTTGCCAGCGTTACTCGGTTCCTTGAAACTAAACTCAAATTGCTTGTTAACATGGATAAAAGTCAGGTGGTTAAAACCACACAAAGTAAATTCTTAGGGTTTACCTTTAAACGTGGAGCAATCAAATGGCATGACAAAACCCTGCATAAATTTAAGCGACAGGTACGCACTTTAACTAACCGTAATTGGGGCGTGAGCATGCAATATCAGTTGTTTAAATTAAGCCAATATCTAAGCGGATGGATCAATTATTTTGGTATTGCAAACGCATACCAGCAATGTGTTGACCTAGACCAATGGATAAGGCGCAGGATCAGGATGTGTTACTGGCGACAATGGCGAAAACCGAGAACTAAAGTGAGAAACCTGATGAAGCATGGAGTTCATGTGCAAGCAGCCGTTGCCTGTGGCATCACAAGTAAAGGGCCTTGGCGCAGTTCCAAAACACCCGGTATTCAACAGGCTTTAAGCTTAAATTATCTGAAAAACGAGGGACTATATTCACTCAAAGACGGATGGATAAAAGTGCATTACCCAAATGGGTAATCTGTTAGGTGAAACGCCCTGTGCGGACCCGCATGCAGGGTGTTGTGGGGGCTGAGGGCTAGATACCCTCAGCTACCCGATTAGCTTGTTTCACCAACAAGCACAGTTTTCACACAATCCCTGAAGCTCTTTAATCTGATAAGTTGTTTATTGTATTGGCGTCCATGCTCATCTCTATGTTTTTTCTTTGCCTCTTCAAAAACATGAATCGACTTTCGAAATATACTTATAGAAAAACTTTCATCAGATAAACTTTCAATAATTGTTTCACAGTTTTTATCAACTTTTGCCGAGTTCAAATGGCCAATATTCAGGCTTTTAGTTAATAGAGTTCGAGCAACCCAACACACCCAATATCTTGAAATAACATATTTCTTTGATATTTTTCCTTCTTCAGAATAGACGTAGAATAGGTATAGCAGTAACGAACTAAGGAAATAGGGTGCGTATACGTGATCATCCTGAAATAGCTTGGATCGATGCTCTTTAAGAATCACTGTTGGATTTTGACTCATTGCGAGTTGCGGCTCGTTTAGAATGATGGACGTAAAAGATCTAATAAGGCCGTGCAGATTGACAATTCGAGGACGCTCGATTTGTTCTAAGCTGCCATTAAACTCTTTTGATCTCCTCTCATAATAAAGAGATTGGAAACAGTTTTGAGAAAACCTCTGATAGTACTCTTGAAGCCTTTTATGAAACTTTTCTAAAGAGACGAACGCTTCATCAGGAACTGGAGTTTGTCTATTAGTGGACCGAATTATACTAGAAATAACACTATTATTGGTTGTATGAACAATTTTTATGGGCACGAAAAGCGAACTAGAATTAGCTATCAGATCAGAGTGTTGAAATAATACATTACTCGTTTGACAACCATTTACAATATAGTAGTCGCATATTTCATATTCATTAGACCTTATATTTGAAAACTCTTTTGCTACAACGGTTACACCATTGTTTAATATTAAAAACTGATCAATTTTTTGTTGGTCTTTGAGTGTCTCAGCCATTTCGCTATTTACAGCGTTTTCTTCTCCCTGAAAATCTCTGACATTTTCATAGAAAATATTTTTCCTAATATTACCGTCAGAGCCTGTTATAAGTTTCAGGAACTCACTTATTGGCAAATAGCCAATGTAAGATTGCTCCACATCCTTTATAGGGTGGCAAGGTATTCCTTTTTCAAAGTTTATCGATACTGTATATTTATTTTCAAGCTCACTATAAGAATCGATAATATAATCAGAGTTTACAAGCCTTATGGAAAACGCTTCAAATTCCGGGGCCAATGCTTTCAGTGCACGTTCTTCTTGAAGAAAAATTGGCTTATAATCTTTTTCTTCACTGTTGCTGCCTGATATTGCGAAATACATCTCGCACTTTGGCTTTTTCTTTGCAAACAAACGAGCATTATCTGCAGAAAAAAGCTCTTCTACTAGATTTTTGCATTCCAGCAGATCTTCGGACAATGATATTAGAGGGGAATCGGATAAAAAGTTTTTTACAGCGGCAGTAAACTTAAGAAACTCTCCAGAATCAAATGATGTTGATCTTTTAGTTTGGATAAAAACCAATCTAACGTCCATTCTCTTGGTTTTTCTATGCTCAATAATATCTTCTTTGTTAGATATCAGATTATCATTGATAAACAGAGCAAAGGCATCGATACCAAACGTACTCTTTCTATCTACATCGACAAAATCGAAAGTGGTCACATCGCTGAAAGCTTCCGGGTCATATTTAGATAAAGTGACGTAGTTTACTAGCCGCTCAAAAAGCTTGCTTTCGCTGCTTTCTCCGAATTCATAGTTCGCTTTAAACTCTTCAAGGATTCCTAATATTATTTTATTGCTCAATACTTTTTGGGTCATAATCTTTTAAATATTTCCTGTGTCGAGATTCCAATATTTAATAGTTCGCTCAAGCTAACATTTTAGTATTTATGCGACACGCAGTTTGTGTTGCATAATCGCTTGTTGGACTGAGCTGCTACCTGCTCGGTGTGACAGAGTTGGTGTTGTTTATGCTATAGGAATTTGCTTTTTAGAGGCTCTCACTTTCCTAGCTAGTGTAATCAGTTTAGCTAGTGTTATGTAAGCTTTCCCTGCATTGCTCAGCGCTTATTATGTATTCATTACACCTAAATTTTCCTTAATAAGCAATTATATTTTTTAGC
>NZ_JAKRFW010000095.1:0-5804 GCF_022347905.1 Pseudoalteromonas sp. Of11M-6
GATTCGGTAAAACGTGATTTTTTCATAGTTAGTCTCCTGCTTTAATGATTGCAGAAAACTCCAATTATGCATGTCTCATTTTATGGGAAGGTGACACTAAAACAAGAAACTTTTGAGATTAGCAAACAAAATTATAAAGTGATGGGAGAGACGCAAGAGGCGTTTGCAACCACCTTAAGCGAGTTTGAAAAATTTAAAAAAGAACAAAGTAGCTTAAATCCAGAAATTGATTTGAGTTCTTTAGATTTATCGCAAGAGGAAGATGGCACACTAAAGCTCGTTGGTGGAAGTGTAGACGGTAAATTGCGTGAGGATCTTGAGTCTATAATTAACGAAAACAATAAGCTAAAAAATGCCTATGAACAGGTACATGAAGGACTTGCACAAATTGTTCGATTCTCTGGTGCAGATCGGCAAGGCATCGAAGCAAAGGACCTTTATGGCAATATTAGGTTGAATGAGTTAAGTAAAAGCTTCGAAAACCAATTCCATGATACGGGCTTTGGTCAGGATTATCATACACTTGAGGACAAAGTGAATAGCCACCCAATGCTGTTTGCAATGAAAATGAACGAGGCAATATATCCTAGAATTAACATAAATGTGTAATTGAGTATCGATAGCTAGGGCAAGTCTCACATTTTGTATGACGCTCAAAAGTTGAAGATAGTGATGAACGGGCGCAACTACAATACTCCAGAGTCTAAAATATTAGAGACTGCTTGTGTAAAGCCAATCGGCAAAAATTCGTTAAAATTAAATTCACTTATAAACTATGACGTTAATAAACTTTGTAGCAGAATCTAAAGCTCTATAACCATGCTTTTGCGCAGCACTAAACTTGGTTTTCTGATCAGTTTTAAGGAGATGCCAAACACCGTCATAAAAAACTTCAAGTTGACCTTCTAGAACATGAACAAGCTCTTCTGCAACATTATCATGCGGCTCTCTTAAGTGTTCATCATTTGGAATGAGAGAAATGACAAACACCTCGGTATTTTTGCTCCCGTTAGATGAATAAACAGGAGCAAATATAGAGCCTTCTTGGTTGATAGAGTTATTCGAATTCTGCGGGTCGCTCGGATCAAGTAACATTGTGTACTCTATGCCAATACCCTGCGCCAACTTCCACAATAATTCAACTGTTGGACTAGACTCAAACCTTTCAATTTGTCCTAACATCGCCTTGGAGATGCCGGTCATGTTGGCCAATTTATCTAGGCTTAGGCCTCTCTCTTTTCTGATGTCTTTTAATCTAACACCTAGGTTTTTGGAAATTTCCGATTTAACTTTCATTATATTGTGCGTTATTGCGTACAGTGATATTGTGTGCACTATAACGCACAATGCAGCACTTATCTATTCAGAAGGGAATTACATGCCTAGTAAAACTTTTGTTTGCTTCGTTTATTTACTTTGTGTCATCAGCTCTGTCAGTGTAGCGTCAGAATATACGCCTTTAGACAACTTTATCGTTAAAGCCAAATCCGTGACCAAGTCGGCTTCAGGCACATCCGTTGTATTGATTAAGGATGGTAAAATTACTCACGAAGTTCACGTTGGTATGACGAATGTTGAAAAGCAGATCCCTGTCGATACAAATTCGGTTTACTACTTCGCTTCGACAACTAAAGCGATAATGGGGCTGGCGACATTACAGGCTGAAAAAGAAGGTTTGCTTTCTAAGGACTCTACCTTGAGGCAGCTATTTCCAAACGTTAAGTTTTCTTATATCAATCCTGACAACTACTCAGTCAGAGACTTATTGTCTCATCGCTCTGGATTAACCAATGACGCGATGACATGGACTTTTTCTTACACTGGAAACCATGATAAAAAGCAACGAATTCATTTTGTTTCCTCGCTAAAACAGCACCCGAAAATTAAAAAAGATGAGTTTGGTTACACAAACCTTGGGTACAATCTTTTAGCAATATGGTTTGATGAGAACTATGAAGGGGGATGGACAAATGCGATTAAAGATCTAGTGCTTTCACCTGCAGGAATGAAAAATTCAACAGCAGATGTTGATCAAGCAAGATTGCAAAATTGGCCTATTCCAAGCCCATATTCATATAAATTCCGAAGTGGTCAATCTGAGATTTATATGAATAAAAACAATGCGACTTTGTATTCAGTGGGTATTTTTGCCAGACCAAATGATTGGGGTAAGTTGATAACCCACTTGTTACCAATAAATGCAGAGCGCTCAGCGTTTCCCAAGTCGGTTGTAAGAGCGTCTCAACAACTACTGATTAGTGATATTGATAGCTATTTTTCCGGCTATGGATGGGGATGGATGCACTCAAAAGTGGCTGGTGAAAGTGTGTTAATGCACACTGGAGGGTTTGATGGCGCTTCTGTTCAAGTATCTTACGCTCCCGAAAAAAACCTTGGTGTCGTTGTTGTTCATAACGAAAGTGGGCTCATTGCAAATGAGTTAAATGGCAGAATAACTGAAATCGCTTATAAAATGTTAACTAATCAAGATGTGAGTAAGCTTATTGAATTCCACCAAGAGGAGATGACTGATCTTGCTGTTTATGTTGAAAAAGCAAAGGCAGCAATTGCCGCTAAAAGAGAAGACTTGTCAAAACGCCGGAGCATATCACCTTCGCTTAAATTATCACTTGAAGGTGTATACGAAAACACGGATGTTGGACAGTTGACTATTAAACAGAGAGACAGCGATTTACATCTTGCTTGGGGGGATTTACAGAGCAAGGTTTACAGTGGACAAGCAGATAATGAATTTATAGTAGAACTTAGACCGGGTAAGTTCTACGAACTAACCGCTGATAAAAGCATGTCCGTTATCGAATTAAAGGATTGGCAATTCCAAAAAGTTAGGTAATTCAGAGGTAAGGTTAGTTGCAATCTAGATGCAAATTAGTGTGACAACGCCAAAGTTGTGTAGCGGATATGCCGACAGCCCCTTTTGGAGCTCACATTAGCGTAACAGCAGCTCCAATTCCAATTCCAACCCCAAAGCTTGTATAGAACTAGTGTATATAGTCATCAATTAGCTTGCGCCAAGCATCGGGCTTACCGTAATAGGCAGTATGCGGAAGCTTTACGAACGTCTCATGCTTTTCAAGGATAAGGGTTGGGTAGCCAGTAACTTGAAGCTTTTGCATTAATAGACGGCTTTGCGCGATTTTTGTTTGCTCAGCACCTTGATTTGCCAGCATAGCTCGTTGCCAGTGGTTTTTATCTAGCCCAAGCTCTACTGCGAGTCCTTCTATGACCTCAGTTCGGTTAACCTGTTTGCCGACTACATAGTGGGCATGCTGAATAGTTTTAAGCATGTTAAGTGGCGCTATGCCCAATTGCTCAGCGGTTATGATGGCACGAGCGGTGATGTATGAGTCAAGGATCATCGACTCGTTACTATTCACCCTTTGGATGTAACCTTTGCCAAACTGCGCGCCTGTTATGCTGGCTATACGCGCATCACTTGTGAGAATGTGATTGCGGAACGCTTTCTCTATAGATTGGTTGGCAATCATACCTCCAGGATGCAGTTCAAGCTTGAGGTCACTGTTGGCCGCAATCGCATCCAACAGTGAAGTCGCACCGTAACACCAGCCACACATGGGGTCGAAGAAGTAGTGCACTTTTACCATTTCATCTCTCCCATATGTACCTTAGCACCAATACCCAACGCCATCGGTAATCCTGCATCAGGGTAGCGTACAGACATACTATCAATCAGTTCAGCGCTATTTTTGCTGCTGCTTTTTGCCTGACTAAAGTCGCTTAAATACTGCTGCGAGTAGCTTATGGTACTTGAATCAAGTTTGGTGCCTGCTTTCATGTGACCAGGTATTACAACCTCTGGCTTCAGTGCTTTTAACTCTTTTAATTGGCGACTCCACGCTTGTTGACTGCGTTGGGATTGTGCATCGGCCATCCATAAGTGCACATTACCGTAGACTGCAACATTGCCCAGAACCGCTTTACTTGACGGGATCCATAAGTAGGGGCGGTGTGCCAGCTCAGATTGCGTGCCGTGGATCTCTATTTTGTGCCCATCTACAAAGAGTGTATTTCCCTCTACAACCATTGGAATGTATGGCTTAACAGGTGCATTTTCCCCCATTTTTGGTGTCCAAAATGCTAATTTACCCGCGAGCTTTTCTTCAATCACTGCTTTTACGGCAGCTGTGGTTAGGATCTTAGCTTCTGGGAATAAAGTGTGTAGCACTTCCGCGCCAAAGTAATAATCCGGATCGGCTTGGCTGATAAAAATCGTCTTTAAGGTTTTGCCGCTGTCGAGTACTTTGGCTGCTATGCGTAGAGCATCCGCTTTGGTAAAACCTGTATCTACGACCATCACTTCACTCTCGCCAATCACCAGTGTTGAGTTAACGTGGAAGCTGTTTTTGTCAGCGTTATAAATATCCAGTGTAAGTGGGGCGGTGTTTGCTGCCATCGCATTGCTTGCTAATAAAATCGATGCTGCTATCAATGTTAGGTGTTTCATATCTTTTGCCTCAATAGGTTTAGTACGGCGCAGATGATATGAAATTGATAGGCTCAGAAAAACATGCCAAACTAAACATCATTGTTTCATAAATCGAGCAAATAAATGGATAGACTCACCGCTGCTAAGGTCTTTGCCGACGTTGCAATCACAGGTAGCTTTACCGCGACGGCTGACAGGCTAGATATGTCTCGCCCTATGGTAACTCGGTACATTGAAGCAATGGAAAGCTGGCTAAACATTCGTTTATTACATCGCACCACGAGAAGAGTGTCTTTAACGACAGCAGGGGAGTCCTGCTTGGAAGAAGTAAGACAGTGGCTGAGGCAAGCTGACACCATAACCGGCTTGGCGAATACTAGCGGAAAACTGTCTGGTACGGTTCGACTAGCAACCAGTATGTCTTTTGGCTTTTCTCAACTTGTGCCCGCTATTCAACAGTTTATGTCAGCACATCCTGATGTGAATATTGATATTGATTTGCAAGATTCTGTGGCCGATCTCACTGAGAGTCAGATAGATCTTGCTATTCGTATTGCCTCTGCACCGGACCCTTCTTTGATTGGTAAATCAATTGCAGTATGTGACTCTGTTATTGTGGCGTCGCCGCAGTACCTTACGAGTGCAAGTGAAATCACAAAACCTGATGACCTAGCTGAGCACTTATGCCTTGGGTATAAGAATTTTCAGCAGCATATCTGGCATTTGCGCAAAGGTAACTCACAACAGTCGGTAGCCGTAAATTGTCGTTTAACTGCGAACGAAGCGACGGCCTTAATGCACGCAGCGTTAAATGGCGCTGGTTTGGCAATTCAACCCACTTATTTGGTTAACCGCTACATCAAATCTGGCGAGCTTAAGCCGGTACTACCTGATTGGAAGCCAAGCGATATGAATATATACGTGCTCTATTCTTCGAGAAAGTATATGTCTCCAACCGTGAGGGCATTGATAGATTATTTGTCGCACTATTTTGCCAACACGCCATGGTGAAACTGCAAGTATCTTAAGAGTTACATCTTAATGTTGTTACGTTACTAGCTCGTTTGCTCAGATGAGTGGCTAACACGACGAGTGTTTTATTATCGCTATATTTCTCAATTACTTTTTACTTAAAACTAAGCCCAGCTAGTTGCTGGGCTTGACATACTTAACCTGAGGTTTGGATAAGGAATGTTCCAACTCATTGTTTCTAAAGAACAGCTTAGTTTTTTCCTTTTCTAGCCAGAGAGTTTTAGGGAAAACACCGCTTCCGCGTCCTGCTCTCGCTAAGGTACCTACATCCTGTAGGCAAGGCGAATTTACGCACCAATAGCTG
>NZ_JAKRFW010000096.1:0-5782 GCF_022347905.1 Pseudoalteromonas sp. Of11M-6
ACTACTTACTTTTTGGCGTATAAAGTCACTTGTTGTTATTTTCAAATACGATCCACCTAAACACCCCAATCAAAAACCCAAAGATTGTCAACGACAGGATACTGATACTTATTTCTAGTGAATCATTAATGCTAAACAAACTTAACTCATTCAAAGCTATCAAAATGAATATTGGCACCATTGATATAACCATAATATGTGTAGATAATTTGATTCCCATAACCTCTAATTCCTATAGCATGTGCTGATCGCCTGTATTCCAACACGTTATTTAGTGCTTGATGTGCCGTAAGCACCACTGTAAAAATCTAAAACTTTGAACTCATTAAAAAGCTTTTGGCCGCTTAATGTGTAATGCCCAAAAATACGTTCAGTGCTTGTTGTTTCAATTGTCACAAAGCCAATCTTGTTGCCAGAGTTAACGACAGGGTATTTCACTTTAATACCAACAGCGTTGTTTTCCATCGCTTCGTTAACGTGCTTTAAAAGCGCATCATCAATATCATCTAGTGACTCATACCCGAACAAACTTAGGACAATTTCACCGTTCAATTCTTTAACATCTGCCATATTTAATCCCTCTAATTTAAATTATTTACTTTCAGCGCCTTGAGTCTGCTTTAGTACTGACATAGGGAATCCCGACATTCCAATATTGCGGTTAGCGTTCATCAATTGACTTTGCTAATTTTGTTCCTGCTTATTTTTTTTCGTTAAAAAATAATTTGCAGCAAAAAAACAAAAAATTGAAATTATGGTTGGGAATGCCATTACCCCCGGGTTCATCCAGCTTCGCAAAAATTCAGATGCTTCTACATTTTCTGGAATAGCTAAATAACCTAGCTGCCAAATCCATATCCATAAAAAGGTAAAAATGAATACTAAAGCTATCAGTTTGTATTTAATATTTTTAAACATGTTTATTTCCGTTTTTCCAATATTTAAAATTTAGCTACCACACCCGCATGAACCAACAGGCCGCGCCACTCAGCGTACCTGATAACTCTGTACTCCGGTTTACCTACAGCTGTCTCCCATTTACGAACTGCGGTGCTGCCCTTTTTAGCGTTCCAAGTTACACCCACTAATTTCGCTAAGTCGTTCTGACTCATCCCTAACATCTGCCTTAACGCTTTGATCTGCTCAGGCGTTGGCGGCTCAAACTCACCAGAGTCAAACCGATTTGCACTTGGTAATTTAGCAAAACCTTGGACTGACTCAGGAATGTTTTTTTTCTCAGTTAAATAAATTTGATTCTGTTCACTCATAATTTTAAGTAGGGGCTAGCGCCCCTCTCCTTTAAATCAACCCGCGCTCAGCGAAACTATAAGAGCCTTCACTACCTACAATTATATGATCAAGCACTCGTACATCAATTAAATCCAACGCAGACTTTAGTTTATTGGTAATTAACTTATCAGCTTGGCTGGGATCAACAATACCGCTCGGGTGATTGTGTGCAAAAACGACAGCGGCGGCACTGCTATCTAAAACCAGTTTAACCACTTCTCTTGGATAAACACTTGCTGCGTCGATAGTACCTTTAAAAAGTTCAACAGACTCAATCAAACGATGCTGGTTATCCAATAGTGCAACACAGAAAACCTCTCTTTCTGATGTCTCGATTTGAGTTTTGAATAAAGCCTTAGCCATCTCAGGGCTTGTTATTGAATCTGAGGTGCGAGCTTTAGACTTTAGAATATCAAGCGCTTGATTAATGATGCTTAATTCTTGATTTGAAAAATTGCTATTCATGGATAATTCCTGATTTATAGGTCATGGACGTTTCCCGACCTTTCAAGTATATAATACCAACCCAAAGGGGCGGTGTAAATAGGTATTTAATATTTAATTAATTGTATATCCTGCCATTAAAGATATGCAGTGACCGACACAAAAAAGGCCGCTGCTGCGACCTTCTACCCCATAAAACGAGGAACATTAATAGAGAATCATGGTTTAGTGTTGAGCCCCGTTAATACGGGGAATGTTCAAAACTACAGCTCTTCCGGTTCACCCCCGCATAGCGAGGAACTATTGACTTACTATAATCTCTTCACTCGTCAATTCAAGTAGTTCTGCCAGTAGACTGGTTAAGTACACTTGCTTTCTTGGATAAGCGCCATGCTGATATTGCACTTCATCAAGTCTGATCCAATTCATTTTTTCCAGTTTTTTAATAACCCCATGCACTGTTGAGCTGTCCCTGTTATCAAAAAGGCGGTCTCCGATATTGGCGGGACTGTCCCCTTGGTGTCGCACAATATCCATGATAATACTGATAGTGATCGCGCTAGTTTTTGGTGCGGTTTTATGTATTGTTTGAATGCAACGATCAATTGCATTAACTGACAATCGACCATTAAATTTTTTAAGTTTATCTCTATCCATATTTTCTCTTTTCGCGCTGATTGAAATGTTTTTGATATTGTCTGCTTGGATAGAGCCTGTTAAACAGGCTCTATGTCCAATCTGCATCTGTAGTCTATATTTGCCACATGTTCACCTATAGAGCCAAAGGCAATTCTGCCGCTCCAGGTATCGTTTGATGAAATAACATCCTCAACTATGTGTCTTGTTTTGTATCTTCTGATAGTTTTCACCGCCAGTTCCCGAGCTTTACTAAGCTTGTCGTCCTCATTGATAAAAACAAAAACGGTTACCTCATCGTTCTCTGAGTTGCCTTGGTGTGTGAAAACAGCTTTGTATTCAACACTTTCTAATTCTTTATTCCCTGTGACCGTTAAATTTGGGTCATTTTCGTATTTTGCCTTTACTCGTTTTACCGCAGCTTGCAAAGAGGTGGCATAGTGAACTTCATTACGCTCCCACTCTAATAACTCGTTCTCAACTTTAACTGAAAAAGGCTTAAATTGTTTTGTGTGTGTAGTCATCTTAATTTCCTTAATGCTCTATCTAACAACCATTACTTTTTAACAGGGCTTGTAAAAAATGATGTTAATGTGATCTGTTCATGGCTAAGTTCAATAAGCTCTATATCGTCCTCACCATCAAAATGAAAATCAATTACTTGCTTATATAGGCCGTTGACGTTTGCAAACATCATGCTTGAGTTGTCATTGGTATGAATTCTAAATTCACCTTTCTCTGGTATGTGAGCGGGTATTTCGAATGTATCTCCATAAGTTTTAAGCAACTCTAAAAACGTCATTAATTGTGGACGAGTAAAAAGCGGGTAACTGCGAGAGTTAAGCCCTGTATCAGGCAAGCCAAACGCTTTGAATGCAGTGCTATAAGGCTTTTTACTTCCTCTTGAAGCAATGCCGAACCATTTCTCTTGTAAATGCGCTGTATTTGGTTGTGCTGTAGTCATCTTTATTTCCTTAATGTTCTATCTAAGTACGGGGAACAAGTTAACTATAGCAACATAGTTCCCCGCACACAAGGGGAACATTGAAAAAAATTTGCACTTTTTTAGTCGATGGGATTTTGGGGTGGTTTCGTTGCATACCAGAGGTTTTCAATGCAAAAAGAGCAAATAGATATAACCCCTTCTTTTTGGCGTTATAGCGTCGCAGACATACTAAAGCGATAAAAAAGGCAATTTAGCAATGTTTCTTACCGCACTTCAAAAGTATCAACTTTTAATAATAAAAAGCAATCGAGCCGAAGGCGAGGCATATTTCATCCACAATGTGGATGCTTAATCAATAAGGATCTTTATATATCTCTATTCCTTTAGGAATATGCGATTAAGTAAAGGGATCTAAAGACTAGGAGTAATTAACTTCCTTTAACAACAACTTATCCACACCTCATAAGCGAAAGCTTAAAATATATGAGCATTAGCAAATAGCCATAGATTCAAAATTGGGTTTTACAGGGGGATTTGACGTTAGTTCCCTGTGGTTGCCGAGTGTTTTTTGAGCGGTTTTTGATATTAATTAAAGAAGGTTGAAAGGGGGCGCTTTATGTTTGATATTCTTCAAATAAAGACTGTTGATCGTATCGTTCGCTCAAGCTCATCAAGAGATCGATTAAATGAATCTATACCTTTATCACTAAGTGCACTAAATTTTTTCAACATAGTGATAGGGGTAAGCACAGTTTTAACTTTAACAGAGCAATTCTTCGCAAATATCTTTATATAATCCCTAGCAGCAACAGAAGCCTCTTTGAATTTGTCAGCTAGCCCTAAATCACTTAAATATTTCTTAGTTACTCGTTTAATTGATGCCAATCCTTTGTAGGCATCGTTGCCATTCTTATCTTGATAACGTTCACGAGGTTGCACTGATGTGATCCACCCTTTTCCCCTAACCCAACGGAGGATTTGCTTTACACGCCATTCAGGTATACCGAGTTCAATAGCTACAAACCTCCATGTCCTCAAGAGGAAGCCATTTTTAGTTGCAACACCTATTTTGCGAGTAACAAAGCACATTTCACTAACCAGTAGATCCATAAACGCAGCAATATCTCGAAGGAACTGAATTTGGGTAGTTTTCCCTGACTGTGCTTGTAAACAAGCATACTTAGATGGGTTATCAAGCATAGTATTAAGAGCTGCACGATTCAAACAAGCAAACGGCCTGTTTGCTCTTGTTCTCTTTTGCTTTGCTGTACCTTTAATAATCATTCGACGCTCTATTATTTTTATTTGATAAATGCAATATCAAGGCATAGAATGAAATAGAGCTTTTAGCTCTGTTCATGCTGAACATTCTACTTTTAGAGAGGTTGGTTGTGGCGACCAAACCTCTCTCCCCTCAAATACTAATCCGTTATATCAAACAAATTAATATTTACCTGTAAAATAATAGTTAGATCAAAAAGGATCAATACTGATCTGTTAAATACTACATATAGCCCTACAAATCGTTAGGGCGATTTGTAGCACTTTCAATTTTGAAGTGAATTGAGTCAACTTTTCTACCAGACTTAATAAGTTCATAGTTAACTTTTAAAGATGAGTACTGATTAATTTTCTCAACAGCTGGCTCTAACACACGCCTCCTGAAGTTATCAAACCTTTTATAGGCAGATAACGAGTCTAGTTCTAAACGTTCCTTTATGTAATCTAGTGCTAATATTAATTCACCTTCCTCGCGATGATTGGATAGCCAAGCAAACAATCGTATATGCAGCGTATTTGTGAATTTAGATACATCACCAAGTGGATAAGATACTTTTTTACTTAAATCTTTCAAATAAGGTAAAAGCTCCTCAGAGAACCTAAACCCATACACTCCCGTTTTGGTATTTCTTTTCCTCGCACTAACCCAGCGAAGATCAACAAATTCATTGTTATCATGAATTGATAAGCTGCGCTCATATAAAGAGGAATGAACTTGCCTCACATCTCTAGAGGCCTCATTGATTGTAAGATTAAAAGCTGCTGCGTAATCATTAACTCTTATATAAAACCACCCATCTTGATCAGGTTCTTTTTGTGACGCCAACAATATTAATCTCTGTTCGTCTTTTGATAGAGAGTATTTAGCCTCCACGATAGCACCTGACTGCTCAACTTTTTTTTGGAGTAATGTGTTTTTACTTATTGCAGACATATTATTCTCTCTTACCTAGTGACCTAGGGCAGTTTGTAGCATTTAACCTAGGGCAGTTTGTAGCATTTAACCTAGGGCAGTTTGTAGCATTTAACCTAGGGCAATTTGTAGCATTTAACCTAGGGCAATTTGTAGCATTTAACCTAGGGCAGTTTGTAGCATTTAGCCTAGGGCAGTTTGTAGCATTTAGCCTAGGGCAGTTTGTAGCATTTAGCCTAGGGCAGTTTGTAGTATTTAGCCTAGGGCAGTTT
>NZ_JAKRFW010000097.1:0-5272 GCF_022347905.1 Pseudoalteromonas sp. Of11M-6
CGGGCATTACTACCAGAGTACATGCTGCCAAGTCGCTACATTGCGGTATCACAGTGGCCGCTATCCCCGAACGGTAAAATTGACAAAAATGCGCTAAAACAATTGCATAGCAACACTGAGCTCGAGGCCTTTATAGCACCAAGAAATGCCACAGAGGAGCAGTTATTACTCATTTGGCAGCGATTGCTCAAAAACGACGCGATTGGTATTAATGACCACTTTTTTACCGTAGGAGGGGATTCAATTATAGCAATTCAATTGGTTGCTATGGCTCGGGAAGTGGGGCTCCATATAACTTTAAAAGAAGTTATGCAGTTACCTACGGTTGCTGATCAGGCATTGGTGGTTAAAGCAAGTAAAGAAGTGAGTGCTGAACAATCTCCCCTAAGCGGAGAATTTAGGCCTTTACCTATTCAATTGAGATTCTTACAACGCTCAAAAGGGGCGGCTGTACATCATTATAATCAGTCTATCTTATTACAAGTGCCTATTGAGTTATCGCAAGATTTTCTAAGGCAAGCAGTTTCATGTTTACTTGATAGGCATGACGCGTTGAGATTACGGTTTACTCACAAATCAATAGGGTGGATGGGCGAGTTTATTGCGCTTGAACAAATTGATATTAATCGGGTTGTACAGAATGTTTTCGTTGCTGATTGGTCGGCTGAGGCCGTAACTGAAATTGCTGCTGCAGCACAGTCTGGGTTTAATATTTCAAAAGGTGAGTTATTTAAAGCAGTCTTAATCTCAGGTAAAAGTGAAGCTCGGTTGTTACTTGTAGCGCATCACCTGGTCGTAGATGGTGTTTCTTGGCGAATTTTGGTACAAGATTTACAGCGTCTTTGGTGTCAGCATCTACGCCAAGAGATACCTCGGTTACCAGCAAAAACCTCATCTATAAGGCAGTGGAGTGATACCTTAGCGCTTCATTACGACGATTTCCAAGCGCAACAAGTCTTTTGGCTTGCCCAATTAGCCGCTGAAAATACCATGATGCCTTTATCTGAGAGTGAAATAGAGCCCTGTTTACGCAGTGAAAGTGAAATCGTTAAGCTACAGCTTACCCACTCAGTAACTCGTCAACTCCTAGGAAGTGCAAACCAAGCTTATCGCACGCAAGTAGAGGATTTATTGTTAAGTGGGCTGTATTTAGCGCTACAGCAAACATTTGCGGTATCGCAAGTCGCAGTTGCACTGGAAAGCCATGGTCGGGATCCTATCTCTGATGATGTGGATCTCAGTGAAACAGTAGGTTGGTTTACGTCACTTTATCCACTATTACTTAGTTCAGAGGGCACAGGGCTTACAGAAGTAATTATTGCTGTAAAAGAACGGCGTAGGGTTATTTCTGAGTCGAACGTTGGCTTTGGAACACTAAAATACTACTCCCAAACTTCTGAGTGTTCGCATTTTGAACAAGCGGATCCTTTTGTGCTATTTAACTATCTTGGACAAATTGAGATAAATGCAGAGCACGAGCATGGGGATTTTTCTCTCGCTGATGAAAGTATGGGGTCAAATCTACACGAGCAAGCTTTACGGGAGTTTGCTATTGCGATCAATGGCCAAGTGAGTGAAGGCTTACTGCATTTGATGATTGACTATAGTGTTGCGCAGTTTAGTCCAGAGACTATGGTTGCTCTTAAAAATAATTTAGCTATGGCGTTGCAGGATATTGCTAATCACTGTGAAGGCCGAATGCCGATGTTAACAACCTCTGATGTCCCTCATGTCGAATTACAACAATCTCAGCTTAATGAATGGCAGAAACGCTTTGGTACACTCATTAATATCTTTCCTGCAACACCATTACAGCATGGAATATTCTTTCAAAGTCAAATTGATAAAAAAGCCTACTTAACCCAAGTTGTAAATCAAATCAGTGGCGAATTGAACATCAAGGCGATGGAGCTAGCATGGCAATATGTGACTAATCGACATGAAATATTGCGAAGCGGCTTTGCTATAGAAAAAAGTAGCCTTTATCGCTTTGTGCTTGCACCAGATATTAAAGTTCCTGTGCGCTTTTTAGATTGGAGCGACTTGAGTGATGAGCAGCGCCACAGCGCATTTATCACGTTGCGTGAGCAAGACCGAGAAATGGCAATGCCACTCAATGAAGCGCCTTTGCATAGAGTTACTATCGTGCGCTATGACTCCATGCAGCATCAATTACTTTGGACACATCATCACCTAATTTTAGATGGTTGGTGTCTGCAAACCGTTTACCAAGAACTATTGCAAAGCTATTTGTCTTTTGCTAACTCGCAACCCTTATCGTTACCGAAACCGATCCCACTGGATGGTTACTATGATTGGTTGCAGAGTAAAGATAAGCAAAGTGCTCTTGACTATTGGCATACTTACTTACATGACTTTGACTCGCCCACCGCATTGTTAGAAAGCCAAAATTTAGACGTTCAATCGGGCTATGTTGAGCGACAATGGCAAATAAGTACGAGTCTGTCGCAAAAGCTACGAGTACTTGCCAGTGAAGCCAAGGTGACTCTCAATGCTGTCATACAGTGGGCTTGGGGATACTTGTTACAGCGTTACAGTGGCGATCAAAAAGTATTGTTTGGTACTGTAATTTCAGGTCGGCCATCTGAGGTACAAAACATTGAAAAGATGGTTGGGTTATTCATAAACACCATACCTGTAAAAGTTGATTTTGTTCCATCAACGGATCTTAAAGCTCAGCTTAAGCAGTTACATGAAAGCCAGTTGCAAAGTCAAGAACACGGCTTTTTAACTTTGCCAGAGATCCGGCAACAAACAGCGATTGCCGCAGAGGTTGAGTTGTTCGATAGTATCGTAGTGTTTGAGAACTATCCTACTGAGAGCAATAGCAGTGTAGCGAATAATACCAGTGATGTTGTTATCAATAGTAGTGAGACGGCAGAGTATAGTGCTGTGCCGTTGACTTTTATTGTGAATGATAATGAACACTTACAGCTTACATTGGGATATCGTAAAGAGCGTTTCAGCGATAACACCATAGCGCAAATGCAACATCATCTTGATGCCATCTTTTCTCAGCTTGCGGATGGTCGAGGTGTGGGTGAAATTTCACTGTTATCGACGTCTGAGCAACATTTACTGGCGCAGCAACATGATACTTTCTGTTCCCACAATTTAGCTTTACTACCGCATCAATATGTTGACCACTTTGCACAGGTAACACCTAACAGCATCGCCGTTCTTGATACTCAAGAAACGTTAACATATCAGCAGTTAAATCAGGCAGCGAACCGATTGGCTCGTTTGCTACAGGCTCAGGGAGTAATGCAGGAATCCTTCGTGGCTTTGTATCTTGAACGTCACTGTAGCATGGTTATTGCAATTTTGGCGGTGTTAAAGGCGGGTGGCGCTTATGTACCTATTGACCCGAGTATGCCGGACGCGCGCAGTAGTGCAATCTTAGACCAGCTGGGTGATGTACAAGTATTGACCCAACTGCACTTAGCGGAAGCTGAGTGTTTGCAATCACATCAAGTGACTGTGATCGATAGCGAAGCGACGCTAGATACTCTCTTCCAGTACAGAGCAACGACTCCTAGTACCTTTGAATTAAGCGCGACAAATCTTGCGTATATGATTTTTACGTCAGGTACAACAGGACAACCAAAAGGGGTGATGGTTGAGCATCAAGCCTTGTTGAATCGTGTACTGTGGATGCAAAAGCAATATGGACTGAAAGCCAGTGATAAAGTGCTGCAAAAGACGCCTTATGGTTTTGATGTTTCGGTCTGGGAGTTTGTTTGGCCATGGACCGTTGGCGCAAGCATTGTTCTAGCTAAACCTGAGGGTCACAAAGAGCCTAAGTATCTAGCAGAGTTGATACAGCGACAAGGCATTACTCATTGTCACTTCGTACCTTCAATGCTGCAAGCATTTATGCAGCATGCAGAGTTATCGCAGTGCCAAACACTGAAACAGGTATTTTGTAGCGGTGAGGCATTAACGCGCGATCACCGAGAACAGTTTATACGAGCGTCATCCGCTCAGTTACATAACTTATATGGCCCGACAGAAGCAGCAATAGATGTAAGTTATTGGGATTGTAGTAAAACCACCTCGGCCCCGAGTGTTCCCATTGGTTATGCTATTGATAACATTAACTGTGTAGTAGTGAGTCCAGATTTTGCTGAGCAGCCTATCGGTATTCCAGGAGAGTTACTCATATCTGGGATTGGCTTGGCTCGAGGTTACTTTCAGCAGGAACAGCTCACTGCGGAGAAATTTATTACGGTGAGCTTAGCAAACCGTTCTCAGCAGAGATATTATCGCACGGGCGATTTGGTCCGTCGTTTAGAATGTGGAGCTCTGGAGTTCCTTGGTCGTTTAGATCATCAAGTTAAAATCCGTGGTTTGCGTGTAGAGCTAGGAGAGATCCAAGCTGCGATTGCAGGCTGTGATGAAGTGGAAGAAGCATTTGTCAGTGTGCAGGAGTTACAAGCTGGTGAACAGCTTATCGCATTCTGTGTTACATCATTGGACAGTGCTGAACTTTCAGCTGTGATACCTAAGTTGCTGGCATCTACCTTACCGAACTACATGATACCTGCAACCTATATCGCATTGACTGAATTACCAGTCACTGTTAACGGCAAACTTGACCGTAAAGCACTATACAGCATGGTGACGGCCCAGCCTCAGATTGAATATGTTCCAGCACATACGGCAACAGAAGTTGCTCTAGAGGAAGTCTGGCGAGAGTGTTTAGGTATCACAGAACCCCTCAGTACCGTGCAGTCTTTCTTTGCTCTAGGCGGAAATTCGCTTCATGCCATGAGTATCCTCGATCGTGTCCAATCGCACTGGGATTACCCTTTTGAAATTGCAGACCTGTTTGCCTTCCAAACAATCAAAGAATTAGCACAGTTTATTGATGCAACACAGTCCCAGTATAGCTCAGAACAGCAGGAGCTAGAGGCGGATAGTGAGGCCTTTGAAGAAATGGAGTTTTAACCCAATGATTGATTTGCTTAATCAACTACAACAAAAAAATATTCAGCTATCTTCTGACTCCGGTACTTTAAAGGTGAAAGCACCAAAAGGTGCCATGACTGCTGAGTTAGCAGAGCAAGTAAAAACGCACAAAGAACAGTTATTGCACTTTCTTGAGAGAAAGCAGCAAGGGAGGTCAGTGGCGAGTATCCCCTTGTGTGCCATAGATCGCAGTGGTGCGATCCCAGCGTCATTTTCACAACAACGGCTGTGGTTAATCGATAAGCTAGAAGGCAGTCAACATTATAATGTTGCAGCAGCA
>NZ_JAKRFW010000098.1:0-3724 GCF_022347905.1 Pseudoalteromonas sp. Of11M-6
GAATAGTACAGCTCAGGATGTTGAGGTGCCGAGCTGTTTATTGCATGAGTTGTTTGAGCGTCAAGCAAAGAGCCAACCGGATGCGGTGGCGGTAGAAACCGCCAATGAAAGTATCAGCTATGGTCAGCTCAACCAACGTGCGGAAGCTGTCAGCCAGCATTTGTGCGCAAATTCAATATACCAAGTTGGGGATACCGTAGGCGTATATGTTGGGCGTTCGACAGATATGATGGTGGCAATACTGGCCATTTTAAAAGCGGGAGGTACGTACTTACCTTTAGAGCCCAGCTACCCAACTTCTCGAACTGAGTACATGTTGCAAGATTCGGAGGCGACTTGTGTACTTACCGACTCACCCCTTGAGTCTGATCTTAAGCATTTAGCCTTGGAACGTATTTGTGTTGCAAATGCTGTACAGACAGTCGTGGGAGAGGGTTGTAGTCAAAGTAGAGGAAAGTTAAGCGATACAGCTTATATTATCTATACCTCAGGTACGACAGGCAATCCAAAAGGAGTGGCTATTGCGCATCAAAGTGTGACTGAACTTGCGGTAGCCTTGAAAAAACGCTTACCTACAGGTGGAAATGCTCGTGTATTGCAGTTTTCAACCCCCTGTTTTGACGCTTCTGTTTTGGAGTGGGTGTGGGCATTGACGCAGGGCGCAAGTCTTCACATTTGTGGCGAGCAGGAAAGAGCAAACCCAGATCTTATGGCACGCTATCTCGTGCAGCAGAAAATTACGCATACATTACTAACTCCATCTTATCTTGCTCATCTACCATTTCGAGAGGATTATAACTTTGCAGCCTTGGCTGTAGGTGGAGAGGCTTGTGATGAGGAGCTAGGCTGGCGTTGGGCATGTCATTATCCAGTTTTTAATCTCTACGGCCCAACCGAAATCACCGTGTGCGCCAGTATTGCTGAAATTTATGAGAACGAACAGATCACTATTGGGCGGGCAATGCCAAATACTGAGCTATATATCTTGGATCAATCACAGCAGCTTTGCCCTTTTGGTGTTGCAGGAGAGTTGTACATTGGTGGTAATGGTGTAGCCAAAGGTTACATCAATAGAGCAGAGCTTACTGCTGAAAGGTTTGTAACATTGCCTAACTTAGCCCCTTGTAAACGTCTTTACCGGACTGGAGATTTAGTGCGTTACCTTGAAAGTGGTGAGCTTGAATATTTAGGCCGAGCTGACGAACAAATAAAAATTCGAGGATATCGCATTGAGCCTAGAGAGGTTGAACGTCAATTAGCGCTATTAGAGCAAGTTAACAAAGCGGTGATCAAGATAGATAAAGATGGTCAAGGTCACAATCGAATGCTTGCTTATATAGAGCCGATAACAACGGTGGGCCCTGATTTTGTTAGCCACATTAAGTCGCAATTACGCACTAACTTACCTGCTTTTATGGTGCCAGCAGCCATCATTACAGTTGAGCAATGGCCGTTACTTCCAAGCGGTAAAGTTAATAAGGCAGCTCTGAGCTATGAAATTGATAACGTGGAATCTGCGGTTAAAGCTCCCCGTGATGAGATTGAGCAAGCGCTAGCTGGTATTTGGCAACGTCTTTTGAGTATTCCCTACGAACAAATTAGTGTTGATGCTCACTTTATGGAGCTTGGAGGGCATTCATTACTTCTGATCCAATTACTGGCTGAAATCAACGACTTTTGGTCACTAGAATTAAGTTTAGCAGAGCTGATCGCTCATCCAGAGATCGCTACATTAGCTGAGAAAGTACGGCAACTTCTGACGATACGAGACCTTAACAGACAAGCCAGTTTAGCCACTGTGATAGAGGAAGGGACGTTGTAATTCGTCCCTCTTTCCCTAATGCGATGGGTTAAAGTTTGCCCAAATAATGATATTGTGTTAAATATTGGTTGTTTTAAATTAACATGTTAGTATCTAAGTGTTATTAAAGTTAATATTTTGTCCGGATTCCCCTTGTTGACAGAGTAGCCGCCAAAATAAGTGTGAAAACAGCTCATGTAGTGGAGGTTGTCTAAATTTTCTGCGCAGTCACACGTGCGTAAGACAGGCCTTATTTGATGCTCAATAATAAGAATGAAAGCCTATTAGGGAAAATAATCTATGAGTATCAGTCAGCTAGTTGCAAGTGCCACGTCTTCAGGTGTGTACCTATATACAGAAGGCGGGCAGCTGAAATATAAATTATCGGTTGCTTCATTTCCTGAAAATCTCAAGCAAGAAATACTGGCAAACAAACAAGAAATTATTCATTTTTTAACAAAGAATGAGATTAATCCTAAGTCAACTATATCTGCGCTGGCATCTCATGACGGTCATTTCCCTCTCTCTTTTGCTCAGCAGCGCCTGTGGTTTATCGATCGCTTTGAAGGGCAGAGTGCACAATACAACATACCTAAGGTGATTAAAGTCGCAGGTGATTTCTCGGTTGATATTGCAGAACGAGCCATTAAGAAATTGATTTGGCGGCATAAAGTATTACGAACCACTTACGGAGAGGTTGAAGGGGAACCCTTTCAGCAGATAAATCAAGAATTCAAATTTCAGATCAACCGCATTGATCTTTCTGCACTTGAGGCACAGTATCAACAACGTAAATTAGCTGAGTTGATCCGATATGATGCAGAAAAGAGTTTTGACTTGGCAACTGAGCTAATGCTACGGGTGAGTTATATTATAGCTGGCCCAGATAACCAAAATACTCTGTTATTTAATATGCATCACATCGCCTCTGACGGCTGGTCGATGAATATATTTGTACGTGAGTTTGTTGCTGAGTATCAAGCGCTGCAAATGGGACAAGAAACCAGACTTACTCCATTGGCTATCCAATATATTGACTTTGCTGTGTGGCAACGGCAGTGGCTAACAGAAAGTCGCTTAGCGGAGCAGTTACGTTACTGGCGACAGCAGTTATCAGGTGCTCCGTTATTGCATCGTTTACCTTTGGATTATCCTCGCCCAGAGCGCAAAGGTAATGAGGGGGCCAGAGTGTTCAGTCGCTATTCTACTGCGGCTATAGAGGCTTTTGCCATGCGCCATGGAATGACCCCCTTTATGGTTTTTCATGCAGCCCTGAGTATTGTACTTTGCCGTCACAGTAACCAATCAGAGTTTATTGTTGGGACTCCGTTTGCAAATAGACAAAACACAGCACTGGCACCGCTAATTGGCTTTTTTGTCAATACCCTAATTTTAAAGTCATCTATCAAACATGATACTGTCGCTGCATTTTTAACTCATATTCGTGATACCAATTTAGCCGCGCAAAGCTATCAAGACTTACCGTTTGAGCAGATTGTAGAGCATTGCCAAGTTGAGCGTAGCGTGCAGCATACTCCTATTTTCCAAGTGATGCTGAGTATGTTTCAGGGTGAGTCGTCAAGCAAGCCGAGCCTATCCCTTCAGGGAGTGGAGTTCGAGGAAGTCTTATCAGATAACATTACTACCAAGTATGACTTAGACATCAGCATTTCCCTGTCCGAATCTGGCTGCAAACTCACTTGGGTCTATGATACCGAGTTATTTAATGAAGAAACCATAACTCAATTTGATAGGCACTTCGGTAATGTTTTGGACAACCTTCTAACGCAACCTGTGGAGCTGCCCTTAGTAGAGTTGGAACTCTTAAGTGAGCGAGAGCGGTCTTATTTGCTCACGGAGTTGAATAGTACAGCTCAGGATGTTGAGGTGCCGAGCTGTTTATTGCATGAGTTGTTTGAGCGT
>NZ_JAKRFW010000099.1:0-3408 GCF_022347905.1 Pseudoalteromonas sp. Of11M-6
CTCAACTTTTGCCTAGATTACTAGGCGGCAAGTCGAGCGTCGCGACCAAAACACACTCAGGAGAACAAAAATCAAACAGCAAAGATCAACAGGCCCTAGAAACCTCGTCGGAAATAAATATGACAGTATCTTTACCTGATGTTGCCTCTGGGCAGCTTGCAACAACAGCCTTACCGCTAAAGTGGGTGGGTATGGAAAAAATTGCCATACCTTTAGAAGTGGAAATATCAAGCACCTCTCACCAAAGGGTTAACGCTCTTGCAAATATTTTTGTTAGCCTTGATAAACCTGAGGCGAAAGGGATCCATATGTCCCGGTTATACATTCGCTTGAGAGAGATACTAAGTACGACTCCTTTGAATATTAAAACGATTGAAGCGTTATTAAAGGAGTCCGTTCAATCTCAACAAGGGTTGAGCAAAGCAGCCAAGCTTGAGTTACAGTTTGAAGTAACTATAGATAAACCAGCATTGTTGAGCGATCAATTCGGCTATCAAAGTTACCCTATCACGCTTAATTGTGAGTATATAAACTCAGCGCTTAGCTATGAGTTATCACTTACTATTGCCTATTCAAGTACCTGCCCTTGTTCAGCGGCGCTTTCTAGACAAGCATTAAGTGAAGAGATCGAAGAACAGTTTTCCCAAGAGATGATTTCAAAACACGAACTAATGACGTGGATAACCTCTCTAAAAGGGAGCATTGCCACACCTCATAGCCAGCGCTCTTTCGCTTACGTAACAGTAAAACTAACAGAACGGACGTTGCCACTCATTCCAAACCTTATAAAAGCGCTAGAACAGGCCATTGGCACGCCAGTTCAAACTGCGGTAAAACGTGAAGATGAACAAGCATTTGCGAAGCTAAATGCAGAAAACCTAATGTTTTGTGAAGATGCCGCACGACGAGTCAAACAGTTTTTAGAGCAAAACACACAATTTGTTGATTATTGGTTCAAAATTGAACATCAAGAAAGTTTGCATGCTCACAATGCTGTCGCCATTGATAATAAGTTTCCGGCTCAAAAACTGACTTAATAAACACTTATCTGCCTAAGATGCAAGAATCATGATACCGCCATTATTATGCGATAAAACACAACTAAAAACACACAATAGATATACTATAACATTACAACAAATACTGAGAAGTTTATGAAAAAGACCATCATCGCCGTTGCGATTTACTCCACGCTTTTTGTCTCTGGTTGTTCAAATTATACAACGGAGGTGGCATCTAGCGTGCCTAAGAAAAGTGAATCAGTCCATCACAATCCACTGTTCAACGCCAGTACTTTAATCTACCAAACCCCAATGTTTGACCAGATCAAAGATGAACATTTTATGCCTGCATTTAAGTTGGGTATGGCAGAGCACCTCAAAGAAATCGCGCGTATTGCAACTAACCCTGCAACGCCTACGTTTGAAAACACCTTAGTTGCAATGGAAAAAAGTGGTGCACTGCTAAAGCGAACCAGTAGCGTATTTTTTAACTTAATAGGCACTGATAGCTCAGTAAAGCGTCGTCAATTACAAAAAGAACTAGCCCCAATGCTCGCAGAACACCGCGATAACATCAATTTGAACGCCGCATTATTTGATCGTATAAAGTCGCTTTATGATAATCGCAACACACTCGAACTAGACTCAGAATCAAAGCGTTTATTGGATGTTTACTACACCAACTTTGTGCGAGCTGGCGCAAAACTAAGTGCTGAAGATAAGGAGAAAATTCGCAAAATCAATGAAGAGCATTCATCTCTGACTACCCAGTTTTCACAAAACCTATTAGCAGAAACGTCTGCCATATCAGTGATTGTTGATGATAAAGCCGCATTGGACGGTTTAACAGAAAGACAAATTCTTGCCACTAAACGTGCGGCTGAAGCTGCAGGACATAAAGACAAGTACTTAATCGGTATTACCAACACGACCCGTCAACCTATTTTAGCGTCTTTAACCAACCGAGCACTTAGGCAACAGATTTGGCAAACTTCTGCTTATCGTGCTCAGTCAGGTGATAATGACAATACTCAAATTATCATCCGGCTGGCACAGTTAAGGGCCGAAAAAGCAGCGCTGTTAGGGTATAAAAGCTGGGCAGACTACGGCCTAGAAAAGCAAATGGCTGGAAACCCTAAAGCAGTTTATGACATGCTTGGCAGCATGGTGCCGGCCGTTGTTTCCAACGTGGAAAAGGAAGCAGCAGATATTAAAACGCTTATTCAAAGCGAAGGGCACTCGTTCAACATCAAACCTTGGGACTGGGCATACTACGCTGAGAAAGTTCGTCAATCTCGTTATGACTTAGACGAAACAGAAGTGAAAAAGTACTTCGAATTTAATAACGTCTTAGAAAATGGTGTTTTTTATACTATGAATAAGCTGTACGGCGTAAGTTTCAAAGCTCGCCCTGACTTACCTGTGTATCATCCAGATGTTAAGGCTTATGAACTGATCGATAACAATGGTGAAAGCCTCGCGATATTCTTTGCCGACTATTTTGCAAGAGAAGGTAAACGTGGTGGAGCTTGGATGAATTCATTTGTAGGGCAATCTAAGTTATTAAACCAAAAGCCTGTGGTTATCAATGTCATGAATATTGCAAAGGCACCTGATGGTGAACCAACCTTTGTAAGCTACAGTGAAGTGACAACTATGTTTCACGAAATGGGACATGGCTTACATGGGATGTTTTCTGACGTAAAATATCCGAGTCTTGCTGGAACCGCTGTTTCTCGTGATTTTGTTGAGTTTCCCTCAACCTTTGAGGAAGACTGGGCTGCACACCCTGAAGTTATCAGTAACTATGCAAAGCATTACCAAACCGGGGAACCTATCCCAAAAACACTGCTTGATAAAGTGATCCGCTCACGAACTTTTAATATGGGCTACGATACATTGGAGTACATGGCATCTGCGCTCTTAGATATGGAGTGGCATACAATTTCACCTGAGCATGCGCCCACTAATATCAATGAATTTGAACAAGCGGCACTGGAAAAGCATGGAGTCGCCCTCGACTACGTTCCACCACGTTATAAATCAGCATTTTTTGCGCATTCTATGGGAGGCGGCTATTCTGCTGGTTACTATGCTTATATGTGGAGTGAAATATTAGCAGCCGACGCCTATGCATACGTGCAAAAGCTCGGTGGCCTTAAACTTGAAAATGGCGAAAAATATCGTAAACATATTTTATCGGTTGGTAATTCAAGACCTGTAATGGACTCTTACAAAGCATTCCGCGGAAAAGAGCCAACGACTGAAGCGCTATTAAAACGCAGAGGACTAGCCCCTAAATAACACACTATTTAACCTGAGGTTTGGATAAGGAATGTTCCAACTCATTGTTGCTAAAGCACAACTTAGTTTTTTCCTTGTCTAGCCAGAGAGTTTTAGGGAAAAC
>NZ_JAKRFW010000100.1:0-3286 GCF_022347905.1 Pseudoalteromonas sp. Of11M-6
TTTGTGGTCCTCGGTAATGTGCTGTCGTCAATTCCGGTTGTGGCAAAGCGCGTTTATCAACCTTACCATTGACTGTAAGTGGAAATTGCTCCAACACCACAAACTGGCTCGGCACCATATATTCTGGTAATTGTTCGGCGAGGTAACGCTTCAACAATGAAGTCTGCTCATTGCCACACAAAGTTGGTTTTAACGTTATATAAAGTAATAACTGAGCACTGTTATTTTTTCCTTCAATAACATGGGCTACGGCTTGTTCAACACCAGTAAACGCCACTGCAAGCGCCTCAATTTCAGCCAACTCAATACGATAGCCACGAATTTTTACCTGTTCATCGATCCGGCCTACGTAAACTAAGTTGCCATCTTTGCGTTGACGGACAAGATCCCCACTGCGATAGATCCGCTCCCCTTGCCAATTCAGAAACTTTTCGGCTGTGAGTTGGGGCTGCTGTAAATATCCTTTAGCAACTCCAAAGCCGGCAATACATAGCTCACCGACCCCACCTTTAGGTGCCACCTGAAGATATGGGTCAAGCACATAAAGTTGGGTATTTGCAATCGCACGACCTATTGAAACCGCTGCACTAGCGGGCTCTTTCTGGCCAGGAAGTACAACATAATCACAACAGCCAACGACGGTTTCCGAGGGGCCATATTCGTTCACAAAGGTCGCGCCATTGAGCCATCGCTGACACTGTCCCAACAGCTGGCCTGTAAACTGTTCCCCACCCACCACTATCGTATGAGGTGTTGTAATACTCTCACCATGGTGAATAGCGCAAAGCGCCTTCAGGTGGGATGGTGTAAGTTTAAACAAACTAGCAGGGCCACTGCGCAAACACTGATACAGATCAGCTAAAGTATCTTCTTCTGGCAGTATCGTGATTGTTTTAGCGCTGATAAGTGGTGCCAATAACGAAGTTAACGTTGCATCAAAACTCAGTGTTGAACTAACTACTGACCGTAATATACCTGCACAGAGATAATGCTTTGCTGCATAATCAAGATAGTTACTTAAGCCTTTATGTAGTACCTCAATTCCTTTCGGTGTGCCAGTTGAACCAGATGTATAAATAACATACGCGACAGGGTTGCTGTACACCTCAGCTAACTTAGTTTTAGCCGTTTTCTCATAGGTGTTGATATCGACGACAGTAGCAATTGAGACGCCTTGTAGCTTCGACTGCCACTCAGGCTTTGTTATAATGGCTGCCAGCTCCGCATGCTCGGCTATTCTTAACAAACGTTGCTCTGGGTGACTCGGATCCATAGGAACATAGGTCATATCAGCACGCAATATTGCTAATACTGAAACCAACAAAGACTCACAACGGCCGAGACAAATACCAATTCGAGCATGAGGTGGGAAATGAGTTACTAAGTAGCAAGCGAGATCTTGAACTTGTGCTGCCAAATCCGCATAAGTCATCGTGCTGTTAGAAAACTGCAGTGCTGCCTGTTTTGGTTTTCTATTGACCTGCTGTTGAAACGACTCTTGTAACCTTAATTCTTGCGGTGCTTCTCGCCCAATATATCCCCGTTCTGATGAGGAAAGCGTAAGCTCACTAAGCATCGTCGTTTCAAAAGTACACTCACTTAAGCTTGTTAGCAATGCGGCGAAATCGGCCAGCATTAACTCCATACTACTGGGTAAAAATAAGCTAGTATCGTATTGCAACATCAACACAGGACAACTGCTACTTAGCTGTACCGCAAACTCTAAGTCATATTTGCATCTATCAGCTGCCACTGGGATAAGATTTGCTTCTACACCACTAAGCGTGAAAGATGAAGACTCCGTATTATTCATGTTCAACATGATCTGAAATAGCGGTGTATATTGAGTTGTACGAGAGTTACAACAAGCATCTACCACTTGTTCAAACGGTACTTCCTGATGTTCTTGCGCTGCAAGGTTCACGTCGCGAATATGCTGAAAGAATGCAGATAAAGTACGCTCTTGAGTATCACTACGAAGCACTAGTGTGTTGACAAAGAAGCCGATCAACGGCTCCAGCTCTGTTTGACATCGATTTGCTACAGGGGTGCCAATCACAACGTCGTGTTCATAGCTATATTTTGATATTAATAGGCTTAATGCCCCATGGTAGAGCATAAAAGGGGTTATATTGGCAGCGGTAGCAAGCCTTTGTAATTTCTCAACCAACGCTGAGGGTAATTTTCGTTGTAGGCGTTTACCATTACTTAACTTAGCACTCGGCCTAGCGTGATCTAACGGTATTTGGTGCACAGAGGGCAGCCCTTGCAACTGCTGCTGCCAATAATGCAACTGACTACTTATTCTCGCTTGGGTGTCACTCTGTTGCTGCCAATGTGCATAATCACTATATTGTATACTGAGAGGAGGTAAGTCTTGTGGCTGTTGAGTCACCTGCGCCTGATAGATACTACAAAACTCATTAACCAAAACCCCCATTGACCAAGCGTCTGAAGCAATATGATGTACTGTAAAAATAATCGCAAGCTCATCTTCCGCTAAACTTACCGCCGAAACTCGTAGCATTTGGTCTAAACTCAGATCAAAAGGCTGACTGTTTTGCTCATGTATCAACCGTTCTAAAGCCAGCTTTTGCGCATCTCCCGTTAAGTGAGTCAATGATAAGTGCTTTATCTGAAAAGGCTTAGTATGATTAACTTTCTGCATCACAACGCCATCAGCCGATTTAATAAAGACGGTTCTTAACGTCTCATGACGCTCAATAAGCAAAGTAAAGGATTGCTGCGCGCTCGCTAAATCAAATTTCCCGCTTAGTTGTACCGCTGAAGTAATATGGTATTCAGAACTACCTTGATTCAGGTTATCTATAAACCACAGCCGCTTTTGTGCATAAGACAGCGGGTGTAATTGTGACTTATCTGCCTTAGCTTGAATCGTCGCGCCAAGAATATAGTCAGCTTGCTCATCAAGACAGTGAGCTATATTTCTAACGCTTTGGGCCTTAAAAATGGTTTGTAAGGACAGTGACTTTGCAAATTCTGCTTGTATTGCAGCTTGCATTTTTACCGCCCGTAGGGAATGCCCGCCTTGACTAAAAAAGCTACTATTTAGGTCTATTTCAGTAACCGGAGTATTTAATATGCTAGACCAAATACTTAACAACTTAACCTCAGTCTCTGACTGAGGCTGCATTATTTGTTCAGCTATAGGCTGATTAACTTTCGCTTTTAGCGCATTTTTGTCAATTTTACCGTTCGGGGATAGCGGCCACTGTGATACCGCAATGTAGCGACTTGGCAGCATGTACTCTGGTAGTAATGCCCG